>JABDRA010000570.1 GCA_013041995.1 Anderseniella sp.
GTTTCCATGCCCTCCGGCGTCAGCGTCGTCTGATCCACCGGGAAGTAGATGCGATCACCGACATTGACAATGAAGTCCCGTTCAGAACCCGGTGCAACCTGGGTTGCGTTGTTGGGACCTTGCGAAAGCAGATCAGGTTTTTCTGATTTCGAACAACCGGCCAGCACCAACATCCCTACGAATACTAGGGCGACCTTGCGGCCTGCAAAATTGCGAAACATTTATCCCACTCCTTGTGGCATCCACTTATTACCTGCTTGCTGCAAAGCCAGCCCCACCAGACTCAAACGCAACGCGGCAAATTCATGACGGGCCAATCGACCCTTGTGATGGCAGATTTATGGCAATACAAGCCAATATCCGTCCAGTGTACAGTTCAATTTCCGTTTATCTGAGAAGAGGCGACCACGCTGGATCAGATGCAAAGGTCGGTGTCTGTACCGGGCGCTCATTGTAGCCCGTCAAATCCACCGAAAACAATTTTGCACCCCCGTTTTCACCTCCCGATTCCCGGAAGAACATGATTACCCTCCCATTGGGCGACCATGTTGGCCCCTCATTATGGAAACCTTCGGTTAATATTCTCTCACCAGAACCGTCAGGACGCATGACACCGATTGAAAATCTACCCCCGCCAAACCGTGTAAATGCGATATTGTCGCCACGTGGCGACCATACAGGGGTCGAGTAGCGCCCTTTGCCGAACGAAATGCGCTGCTGGCCGGAGCCGTCGGCATTCATCACATAAATCTGCTGTCCACCGTCACGATCGCTTTCAAACACGATACGACGGCCATCCTGCGAATAAGACGGCGCGGTATCAATAGCCGCCGTATTGGTCAACTGGCGCAATCTCCGGCTGCGCAAATCCATCTCGTAAATATTGGAATTGCCGCCTTCCTGCAGGCTCATGATCACTTTTTGCCCGTCCGGCGAAAACCTCGGGCTGAAACTCATATTGGGAAACTCACCAACCACTTCGCGCTGGCGTGTATCAATATTGTATAGATAGACCCGCGGCCGGCCGCCGGCAAATGACATATAGGTTATTTCCTGCGACGTTGGCGAAAACCGGGGCGTCAGCACCAGGTCGTTGCCATTGGTCAGCTCGCGCGTATTGAACCCGTCCTGGTCCATGATGGTCAGAACCTTCTTGCGCTGATCTTTCGGCCCGCTCTCGGCAATGTAGACAATACGGCTGTCAAAATAGCCTTCTTCCCCGGTCATCGCCTTGTAAATGGCATCAGAGATCAAATGCCCGATACGGCGCCAGTTTTTCTGCGTGGTCACAAACTGCAGGCCGAGTATCTGGCTCTGGCCATACACGTCCCACAAGCGAAAATCAGCGCGGATACGGCCATCGCCCAGTATCACGGCCTGCCCTGTGACAAGTGCACGCGCCTGAATTGTCTGCCAGTTTACAAATTGCGGCTGTGCATTGAAATCAACAACCTGCTCAAGGTACGAGTTCTGCGGCAGCGGCCGGAACAAGCCGGAGCGTTCCAGGTTGTTGCCGATGATGGTGGTGATATCCACACCATACTTCTGCGACTGCGGATCAGCACCGCCAAAGTTCGGCAGGGCAATGGCGATCGGATCTACCTGTCCCTGGTTGATATCAACTTCCAGCACCGCATGCGCAGGCAGCACCAGTCCAATCCAGATCAATACTGCGGCCATAGCCCGTTGCAGGATTGCCAATGACAAACCGCTTGTTTTTACCGTCTCTAATATCATCAAGTTTTCCTGCTCAATTCAGCCCGACCATCACACTGGGATCAAATTTCATTCTGATATCCGCCCACAAACTATGGGTCTCCTTGGGCATTCTGTCGTATGGCTGGCACTGGATCAATGCAGCAAGGGCCGAGCGCGCCGCTGCTTGCGCCGCTGGATGATTGGTCACCTGCTCAACCAGAGGTTGAGCAGTCAGATTGCCGTTGATATCAAGCTGGAAGCGTAAGGTTACGATCAAACCTGCGGCATCGCGCGCGCCTGCCGGAATTGACCAGCACTGCCCAACCCGCTGGCGCAACCAGTCGAGCGCGGTTGCCGTTACCTGCCGATCGTCGCCGCTCAGGTTCTGCAGACCCTGCAACGGCGTTCCGGTATCGGTCTGATCACTGGGCGCAGCTTTTTCCTCATCGGTCTTGTTGAGCAGGGCAGCGATATCATCCACCTTGAACTCTTCCTGCTTTTTCTTCTTGACTATCTTTTTTGGCGGCTTCGGCTTTATCCGGGGCTTGGGCACCGGCTTGCGCTCAGCCTTCTTCGGTTCTTCAACCGGTTTCGGTTCGGGTGCAACCTCTTCGGTTTTCTTTATCAGCTCTTCCAGTGGAGCAGGATCAGGTGGTGTCGGCTCGGCCTGCTTCGGTTCCGGCTTGGGTTCAGGCTTCGGTTCCGGCTCAGGCTGCGCCTGCGGTTCACGTGCTGCCTGCTTGATTTCCTTGGCAGGCTTCGGCGCCGGGCGGTCGATTTTCTTCTCGACCTTCTGAACCTTGGGCTTGTCCTGCGGCTCAGGCTTCTTCTTCACTTCTTCGGTCGTCTGGTTGGCCCGTTTGGCGACATCCTGGAAGTCCTCGATATTGACGGCAATCGGTGGCGGCGCAGGAATATTATGCTCGTCCGGCGACGGCAATACCACGATCGCCATCAGCAAGATGGCGGCGTGCACCGCAAAGGAAGTCAGCAAACTCCAGTTAATCCGCATATGCTTTCGTTCACCTATAAGAGCCCTGACCCGCGGGTCCGACCCTAGTTCTGAGGGTTGCTTAACAGGTCGATGCGCCGAAAACCACTGGCGTTCAACTCGCCGATCACCTGCATCACCAGACCGTAATTCACCCCCTTGTCACCCCGGACCCGAACACGCTGGTCCTTGGTTTCGGCCTCTGATTGTCTGCTTTGTGCAATGGCGGTCAATTTTGGCGCGAGTGTGTCGGCGGTAACTTCGCTGTCACCGATATAAATCTTGCCTTCGGCATCAATCGAAATGGTAATCGGATCCTCCTTCTCGCCCGGGGTCTGCTCTGCCTTGTTCTCAGGCAGGTCGATCGGCACCGACACATTGAGCAGCGGTGCCGCCACCATGAACACGATCAGCAGCACCAGCATCACGTCGACAAAAGGCGTAACGTTGATTTCGCTCATCGGCGCGAAACTGGACGACCGCCGTCGTCGCCCGCCGCCGCCTCTGCTCCTGCTTACCATTCCTCCGGCCATGGTCTCTCCACTGTCTTTCTGCTCGGCCCGATTACATGCGCTCGTCAAGCTGGCGCGAAATGATCGAGCCAAATTCATCCGCGAAATTCTCGAGCCGGGCAGCAATCTTGCCGATGTCGCTGGAATACTTGTTGTAAAACATCACTGCCGGAATAGCCGCCAACAGTCCAAGTGCCGTCGCAAACAGCGCTTCCGCCAGACCGGGTGCAACAACTGCCAAGTTGGTGTTCTTGGAGACGCCGATTGCCCGGAACGAGTTCATGATACCCCACACCGTGCCGAAAAGGCCGATAAATGGCGCCGTCGACCCGACCGTCGCCAGCACCAGCAGCCGCTGTTCCAGCTTTGCCATTTCCTTCTGCAACTGCACGTCCATCACCTTGTTGATCCGCATCTGCACACCGGCAAAGCCTGCCCGCATGGCCGAATCCTGCGACCGCTTCCACTCGCGCATGGCCGACATGAACAGTGCCGCCATGCCCTTGTTGCTGCGTGGGCCCAGCGTCAGGTAAAGATCTTCAAGTGACTGGCCTGACCAGAACAACTGCTCGAACTTGTCCATCGAGGATCTCATTTTACGCACGGCCAGCCATTTTTCAAAGACAATGCCCCAGCACAGGATAGATGCGAGGACCAGTCCAATCATGACAAATTTGACCACCGGCGATGCAATCAGGAACAGATTGAACAGTCCGAACTGATCGGTCTGCGCCGCGAGGTCCCCCACATTGACTTCCATGTTGTGCCTGTTCTAATTCACGCGCCCACCCAACCGGGCGGCAACAAATGATTCTCTACGAATTGGCGGGGTTCAAAAACCTGTTCACTATGTCGAAACTGCGGCGTTGAAACCCACACAAACACTTCACCCGCTTCCACAGGCACTCAACGCTGCATTAGTTAACAGAAGGTTACCAACGACGTCATCAATGCAATCACACTTGCGACATTGCGCGCATTATTGCAGGTGGAATCCGTTGCGGCCGCCCCGCAATGTTGACCACTGCAAGAGTTACTTCTGCCTCAAACAGCACCTGATCGGCAAGTTTCACAGCCTGCACCAGAACCAGCTTTGCACCCGATGCCCGCTTGAGGCAGGTCTCGACACGTACCACATCATCGATACGTGCCGATGCCCTGAAATCGCACTCCATGCGCCGCACCACGAAATGCATGTCATCGTCGGCAAGGTCTGTGTGGTGTATCCCTGCGAGGCGCAACATGTCAGACCGGCCGCGCTCACAGAACTTCAGGTAGTTGGCGTGATAGACGATGCCTGAAAAATCAGTGTCCTCGAAATAAACACGGACATCGAGGTGATGCCCGCCGTCTTTGAGATGACCGGACAAGCTCATATCGGGTCGTCATCCTCGAACAGTTCCACCTGTCTGGTGGCCAGCAGATCAGGCGTGGCGAGCCCTAAGTGCTTGAACGCATGCGGTGTCAGAATGCGCCCGCGCGGTGTGCGGTTCACGAAGCCCTGCTGGATGAGGTAGGGCTCGATGATCTCTTCGATGGCATCGCGTGGTTCCGACAGGGAAGCCGCAATGGTCTCAATCCCTACCGGCCCACCACCGAAGTTGATTGCAATGCATTTCAGGTAGCGATGATCCAGCGCGTCCAGACCGAGACTGTCCACTTCCAGCCGCCGCAAGGCCTTGTCGGCAGCCTGACGGTCAACCTGCGCGGTTCCATCGACGGACGCAAAGTCGCGCACGCGGCGCAGCAAGCGCCCGGCAATGCGCGGGGTGCCGCGGGCCCGGCGGGCAATTTCAAGCGCACCATCCTCGGTCATGGCCAGGCCAAGCACTCGGGCACCGCGAGTCACAATATCAAGCAGTTCATCTTCTTCATAAAAATTCAGCCGCACCGGAATACCGAACCGGTCCCGCAACGGCGTGGTCAAAAGCCCTGTCCGTGTCGTCGCGCCGACAAGGGTAAAATTGGCCAGGTCAATGCGGACCGAACGGGCTGCCGGCCCTTCCCCGATAATCAGATCAAGCTGGAAATCTTCCATGGCCGGATACAGCACTTCTTCCACCGCCGGGTTAAGCCGGTGGATCTCGTCGATGAACAGCACATCGCGGTCTTCAAGGTTGG
This sequence comes from Anderseniella sp., assembly GCA_013041995.1. GTDB lineage: Bacteria > Pseudomonadota > Alphaproteobacteria > Rhizobiales > Aestuariivirgaceae > Anderseniella. The sequence goes on from JABDRA010000570.1 coordinate 5,323, forward strand.
TCAGAAGTGCTGCCAGATCGCCGGCCTTGGCGATCACCGGCCCGGACGTCGCCTTGAAGTTCACCCCCAGTTCGCGCGACACGATCTGTGCCAGCGTGGTCTTGCCCAGGCCCGGAGGTCCGGCAAACAGCACATGGTCCAGCGCCTCACCGCGATTGCGGGCCGCTTCAATAAACACTTTCAGGTTGGACTTGGCCTGGCGCTGGCCAATGAATTCATCCAGCACCTGAGGTCTGAGATGCGTATCAAACTCATCCTCACCGCGCTTGTCGGGCTCTATCAGGCGATCATTCACCGCGCCAACTCCTTCAATCCCAACCGGATCAGGGTTTCGGTTGCCGCTTCCTCTCCGGCCTCACGCATCGCGGCAGACACTGCCGCACCGGCCTGTGATTGCCCGTAACCGAGATTGACCAGTGCCGAGACGGCTTCTGCCGCCGCGGTTGGCCGGGGTGCATCGAGCGCACCTGATACTGCGGCCAGGGCTGCATCACCGCCGGCAAACGCCGGTGCCTTGTCTTTCAGTTCAGTGACGATGCGCTGGGCCAGTTTCGGCCCCACGCCGTTGGCGCGCCCGACCATGGCCTTGTCGCCCAGGGCTATGGCGTTGGTCAGTTCTGCCGTGGTGAGAGTGGACAGCAGGGCCAGTGACACCTTGGTGCCGACACCTTGTACACTATCGAGCAGGCGGAACCAGCCACGTTCGCTTTCGGAGGCAAACCCGACCAGCCGGATCGAGTTTTCCGACACCAGCATCTCGGTGTGCAGCACCGCCGCCTCGCCGACAGACGGCAGCGCAGCCAGCGTCTTGGCTGAACACGCCACGTGATAGCCGACACCGCCTACGTCCAGGATGACGTGATCATCGCCATATTCATCCACGATACCCTTAAGCCTGCCGATCATCCTGCTGCCCTTAAAGCTGCCGCCAGTGACGCCGGCCCGCGATGTTGCGCATGGCATATCGCAATCGCCAGGGCATCGGCAGAGTCAGCCGAATTCGGCGTGCATTTCGGCAGCAGTATTTTCACCATGGCCTGGATCTGGTGCTTGTCGGCATGGCCTGCCCCGACCACGGTTTTCTTCACCAGGTTGGGTGCATATTCGGCCACCCGCAAACCCGCCTGGGCCGGCACCAGCATGGCGATACCGCGGGCCTGTCCCAGTTTCAATGTCGCGCGCGCATCCTTGTTGACAAAGGTTTCCTCAACCGCTGCTTCATCCGGTTCAAATCCGCCGATAATCTCAGTCAGCTTTTCATGCAATTGCATGAGCCGGTCCGCCAGCAGGGCCGTTGCATCAGACTTGATGGTACCGTCGGCCACATAGGAAAGCCGTGTGCCTTGCGCCGTCACAATGCCCCAGCCGGTGTGTCTCAAGCCCGGGTCAATGCCGATAATGCGAATCGCCTGTGTCATGAAAACCACCCTACGCGGCCTGTGCAACCAGGGCTATCTCTATCCCGCACATCAATGAAACCGCTCCCCAGCAAAGGCGTGCGTGGCAATTAGCACAGACCTGCCACCTCGGGTTGTGTTGACTGGCTGGTGTCGCGCACTCCCCAGTCAAAGAGTTCGCTTGGCCGGAAAACCATTTTGAAGGTAAAAAATCCATGCAGGAACTATTTGCCGATCTGGACACCTTCAACACTATCGGCATTGTCGGCGTGTCGCTCTATATTGCCAATTACACCGCCCTGCAGACGGGCTTTGTCCATGGTCAGGGATATGTTTATCCCACTGTCTGCCTGATCGCGGCGTCCTGCGTGCTGGCAAGCCTGATGCAGGATTTCAACCTGTCGTCGGCCGTCATCCAGATCACCTGGATTGCCATCAGCATTGTCGGCATTACGCGGATGTATGTTCTGGGTGTCACCTCGCGGTTTTCCGATCAGGAACGTAAGTTTATCCGCCACATGGCAACCGGGCTGGCCGAACACCGGGTCCGGGCACTGTTGCACAACGGTATATGGCTGAAAGCGGATCCAGGCACAGTGCTTACCCGTGAAGGTCAACCGGTCGATCATCTCAGCTTTGTGGCCAGTGGAATGGCCAATGTGATCGTGGGCGGCAAGACCATCGCCACGTCTGGAGCGGGCATGGCAATCGGAGAAATAACCTATCTGTCAGGTGAGCCGGCGACCGCAACCGTCGAGGTCGCAGAACAAATGCACCTGATCAGGTTTGAAGCCGACAAACTGCGCGCCTTCCTGCAAAAGAACCAGGATATCGGCGCAGTGCTTGAGCAGAACATGGCAAATCACCTGCGGTCGAAACTGGTTTCCATGTCGGAAACAGCCAGCCAGGCTCCGGCTCCTGCGTCGGCGAAATCGGCTGCTGCCTAAGGCGCGACGAACCGGTCGTCCGGCACTATCGCAATCGGTGCGAGTTCCACCAGAAAGTCCTCATGTCCGAGCCCTGCCACCATGATCGAGGTGCTTGTGGGGGCATTGTCTGCATCGAGGAATTCGCCTCTCACCTGCTGGATCAGTGGCAACTGCGACCGGTCGGTGTAATAGGTCGTGACCGCAACCAGATCATCCAGCCTGCCGCCAACTGCTGCCAGAATTCGTTCAATGTTGCGAAAACACTGGCGGGTCTGTTCGGCAACATCGCCTTCACCGACAATCTGCTCGTTCTCGTCCCAGGCCACCTGCCCGGTGGAATGGATAACCCTGCCTTCGGGCTGCACGATGCCCATGCTGAACCCGCGTCCGCGCGCAGACCAGACGCCGTCTGCATCAATTGTGGTTTTCATTGCCTGGCTCCATCATCAAGTTGAGCTGTGATCCAGCCTGCAAAGGCCTTCGCTGCTTCCCCTGCCGGACCGGCAGCGTTCACCCGCATGTAATAGCTCCACCGGCTGGGTATCGACAAGGCAAACGGCCTGACCAACTGGCCGCTTTCCAGGGACGCTCGGGCCGTCAGCACATCGCCCAGCGC
>JABDRA010000571.1 GCA_013041995.1 Anderseniella sp.
GTATCGGAAGAACTGTCACGGGGCTGGATTGCCATCGGCTCGCTGGGCACCCGTCCTGAAATTGCCGCGGAACTGATTATTGCCGGCGGCACCGAGGCCCAGAAGGAAAAATGGCTGCCGGCCATCGCCTCCGGCGAGGTATTGCCGACTGCTGTTTTCACCGAGCCCAATACCGGGTCCGATTTGGCATCGCTGCGCACCCGTGCCGTGAAGGACGGCGACATCTACAAGGTCACCGGCAACAAGACCTGGATCACCCACCCGGTGCGCGCAGATGTCATGACACTGCTGGTGCGCACCAATCCGGATGAGCCGGGTTACAAGGGCTTGTCCATGCTGCTGGCGGAGAAGCCGCGCGGTGATGATGCGAACCCGTTTCCTGCAGACGGCATGTCCGGCGGTGAAATTGAAGTGCTCGGATACCGCGGCATGAAGGAGTATGAAATTCGCTTTGAAGACTTTGAGGTCAAGGCGGAAAACCTGCTGGGGTCAGAAGAAGGCCAGGGCTTCAAGCAGCTCATGCAGACATTTGAATCAGCCCGCATCCAGACCGCGGCACGCGCCATCGGTGTTGCCCAGAACGCGCTCGATCTTGGTCTGAAATATGCCACCGACCGGGTTCAGTTCGGCAAGCCCATCGTTTCGTTTCCCCGCATCGCCGACAAACTGGCGCTGATGGCGGCGGAAATCATGGCTGCCCGGCAATTGTCATATTTCTCGGCCCGTGAAAAGGATGCCGACCGGCGCTGCGATGTGGAAGCCGGCATGGCCAAGCTGCTGGGTGCGCGCGTTGCCTGGACATGTGCGGACAACGCTCTGCAAATCCACGGCGGCAACGGGTTCGCGCTGGAATACCAGATCAGCCGCGTTTTGTGTGACGCCCGGATTCTCAACATCTTTGAAGGCGCCGGTGAAATCCAGGCCCAGGTCATTGCACGTCGTTTATTGGAACAGGGCAACTGATCCTAGAGCGAAATCAGGTTGGATTGGAACATTTGATGGTAGAAAATCGGTTCACTCGGCTAGACGCGTCGCGCAGCGCGATGTGGGACATCGGGCAAGCGGCGCAACGACGCCGATGGGCCGATTTTCCCCACCCCGATGGAAGCTACGATATTGATAGAATCGGTGAAGGGGCCGGGCGATTTTGCCCTCTGGCGTCGTTGGCTTGCACTTGTGGTGGGGCTACACCACGGCCTGCAATCCGCCTAGCCAGCGACCAAAATCGCCGCGGTCAAATGATCCAATCCAACCTGATTTCGCTCTAGATGACGACACGCACCATCCTCATTACCGGATGTTCGTCCGGCATCGGCTACACATGCGCAATCGGCATGCAGCAGCGCGGCTGGCGCGTTTTTGCCACGGCGCGCAGCGCTGAAGATATCGCAATGCTCGAGGCCAAAGGCCTGCATGCGCTGGCGCTCGACTACACCGATGCCGCATCAATTGCCGCCTGCGCGGACCAGGCGCTGAAACTTGCCGATAACAAGCTCGACGCCGTATTCAACAATGGTGCCTATGGGCAACCGGGTCTTGTCGAAGATCTCAGTGTCGAGGTTCTGCGCGAACAGTTTGAGGCCAATTTCTTTGGCTGGCACGACCTGACAACCCGTTTGATCCCGGCCATGCGTGACCGGGGGTCTGGGCGTATCGTGCAGTGTTCCTCGGTGCTCGGTATTATCGCAGCCCCTTATCGCGGCGCCTACAATGCCTCGAAGTTCGCACTGGAAGGTTTGACCGACACGCTCCGGCTGGAGCTGAACGGATCTGGCATCAAGGTCAGCGCCATCCAGCCCGGTCCGATCCGGTCGCGCTTCACGCTGCGGGCCCTGAACGCCTTGCGGGACAATATTGATACGGGCGGCTCACGCCATCATGCGCTGTACGCGAAACGCATCGCCGAACTGGAAGCCATAGCAGGCACTGAGCCTGCCCCGCTGGAGACACCTGAACAATCCCGGACAGCGACTGGCAACGGGTTGCTGCCGCAATACCGGCTTGGTCCCGACGCAGTGCTTGATTGCCTGATACATGCGACGGAAAGTGCCAACCCCAAACCACATTATCATGTTACCTATACGACCAGGATGGCGGCATTGGCGCGCCGTCTTCTACCTGACCGCTTGCAGGAAAAACTGGCTCTCAGGTCATCGTAAACCAAGGGTTTGTCCCTTCAATCAGGCGCTCCGGATGCACATGACAGTGTAGCGGGGAAAGGCCCATGAGGCACTATGTCGTTTGTTGATTATCTGGTCCCTGTTTCGGTTTTTGCAGTGGCCGTTGTTCTGGGTCTGGGTCTGCTCAACATGATGCGCGGTGGTGACAGCAACACTTCACAAAAGCTGATGCGTGCCCGCGTGCTGCTGCAGTTTGTGGCCGTCATCGTCATTATGGGCGTGATTTACGTCACCGGCAGATAGAGTATCGGCACCGCTCTAACGCGGTGCCATGCGCAATGCGCCGTCGAGCCTGATACACTCACCGTTCAACATGTCATTGTCGACGATGGCCAGCGCCAGTTTTGCATACTCCGACGGATCACCGAGGCGCGCCGGAAACGGCACATTGGCCGCCAGTGCGGCTCGCACGTCTTCCGGCAGTCCGGCAACCATGGGCGTATGGAACAATCCCGGCATGATGGTGCAGCATCTCACCCCGTCGCGCATCAGATCGCGCGCGACCGGCAGTGTCAGGCCGATCACACCACCCTTGGACGCGGCATAGGCGACCTGCCCGATCTGACCATCCGTGCCGGCAATCGAGGCCGTATTGATAATCACACCACGCCCGCCGTCACCTGTTACCGGTTCACTCGCGATCATGCCGGCTGCACATTTGGAAATCATGTTGAATGTACCGACGAGGTTGACGGCAATGGTCTTCTGGAAGCTGGCCAATGCATGAAACCGCGCCTCGCCGGTTTTCTTGTCAATGCCCGCGGTTTTCTCACCAATGGCGATACCGGCACAATTGACCAATACCCGTTCCTGACCATGGGCGGCACGGGCTTTTTCAAGGCCGGTTGAGGCACTGTCATCAGATGTCACATCTGCATGCACGAAAACGCCGGAAATGTCGGATGCAACCTGTTCACCACGCTCGGCGTTCATATCAAACACAGCGACCCTGGCCCCTGCGCCAGCCAATGCCCGCGCGGTTGCTTCTCCCAGACCTGAAGCACCACCCGTCACAACCGCAGCCATGCCATCAACAATATTCATTCCGCATCCTTCCGGAGTTTCCAGGCTTACTCATGCTGCAAGCCTTACATCTTGTAACTCATTCTGACAGTTTCCATATGCAACTCAGCAAGTAGTTTCAACTCCGGGGGAGGAAAACATGGCCGGCCAGCAGCAATATCCCGATCTCGACAGTGATGACATCACCATGCCGGGCACTGTTGATCGCAATGAAGAAACCGTTCGCAAGGGCTTTTGGTCCAAGTTGCAGCGCAACCTCGCCCGGGTCCCGATGGCAGACCAGTTCGTGGCTGCCTACTATGCTGCGTTTGACCCCGCCACCCCGTTTCGCACCAAGGCCATGCTGCTGGCCGCACTGGCCTACTTCGTCATGCCGTTCGATGTGGTTCCCGATTTTATTCTGGGCTTCGGGTTCACCGATGACATGACGGTTTTACTCACCGCCTTCGGCCTGATCCGCAGCCACGTCACCGACGCCCATCTCGAACGGGCAAAAGAAACGGTTGAAAAACTGCGCGCCGAAGCAAAAAATACGGAATAGTGCACGACTGCATCTTAGTCCATGCAGCCAACATGCGGCTTGGCAAATCACTTCCTTTTACGCGTCATTCCCGTGAAAACGAGAATCCAATCGCGCTTGCCACATGCGCCCTTGCCAGTATCGGATCCCCGCTTTCGCGAGGATGACATAGTCTTCATTGGGGATTGGCCAGTCAGCCCTGATGGGTTCTCCGCTTTTCCGGATCGTAAATCGGCGTGGCAACCACGGTTGCGGTCGTGGCAATATCACCTCCCGCCACATTCAGCTTCGTACCGGGCTTCGCAGCCGCCGGCGAGACGTGTGCCAGGGCCAGTGACTTGCCCAACCGGTGCGAGAAGCACGGGCTGTTGACCACGCCAACCACCGAACCTTCGACCGACAACTGTTCTCCCCCGTTGACCATGTCATCGTGATCAATCACCAGGCAGACATTGTTGACTTTCTCATTGCCCCGGGCGGCCGCCAGAGCCTCGCACCCCCGGTAACCGGTTTTTGATTTGCTGACCGTGAAACCCAGGCCAACTTCGAAAGGCGTGTGCTCAGTGGTCATGTCGTAGCCGTAGAACAACAATCCCGCCTCTATGCGGACCTTGTCGAGGGCGGTGAACGAGCATGGCATCACGCCTTCCTCGACCAGCCGGTCCCAGATATCGCCAATGACGGCCGCACCCGCAAAAATTTCATAGCCCCGCTCACCGGAATACCCGGTGCGCGAAATACGGCACGGATGACCGAAAAGCGTTGCTGCCTTGTGTTTGAAATATGCCAGGTCTCCCAGCTCAGTGTCGCAATGAGCATCCAGTACTTTCAGCGCGGCGGGCCCTTGCACCGACAGGTCATGCAGGTCGTCGGTAAACTGGACGGCCACAGATTTACCGGCAGCCGACGCTTCCAGCAGAGCCATCGTATCGCCGGAGCCGTGCACGATCATCCATTCATCACGGCCGTTATTGTAGACAATCGCATCATCCGCCATGGTACCCGCATCGGTTAAAACCGAAAGATATGCCGCCTCGCCCTCGGCGATGCTGCTTATGTCACGGGTGGTAAGATGGTTCAGCACCGCTTGTGCGTCGATGCCTGAAACCATGACCTTCTTGAGCGGGGACATGTCAAACATGCCAGCGCGTTCGCGCACTGCATCGTGCTCGTCATTGGGATCGGTTTTATAGGTCCACGCGGTCCCCATTCCGTTCCAGTCTTCAAGCCCTGAACCAAGCGCGGTGTGACGTGACGCAAGAGCAGACGTGCGGCTGAGTTCTTTAGTCATTATTGTCTCCGATTTCCCTGACCGTGTTCGCCCGGCCCGGCTTGATCTGCGTATAACCAGACTGATCTCAAAAATGAACGCCACCCGGGCAAACGGCGCCGATTGACAGTTTCTCTTCGAAAACACCATCTGAAAATCGAATAGTTTGCACTAACCGGCTAACAGAATTATACGTTGGCAATGAGGTTCCGGCACTTCGATAACCTGCGTGTCTTCAACATCGTGGCACAACACGGCAGCTTTTCTTCCGCTGCAGAAGAACTGCACCTGACAAAGGGTGCCATCAGCCACAAGATCAGGCAGCTGGAAACAGAACTGGATTTTGATCTGTTCAAGCGGCTGCCGCGCGGCATTTCACTCACGCCGAAGGGTCAGGAGCTTCTGGGCGCGACTCTGTCTGCATTTGGCGGCCTGGAAAAGAAGATCGAAGAACTCCGGCAGTCAAGGTCGCGCACCCTGACAATAGGGGTCACAACCTACTTCGCGTCGCGCTGGCTATCTCCACGACTGATGGATTTCATGCGGGCGCATCCCGACATCCGCCTGCGGGTGCAGCCGATGATCGACCTGCACAACCTCAGGGCAGAAGGCGTGGACCTTGCCATCCGCTGGGGCAACGGCGCCTGGACCGACGTCAGGATCGAGAAACTGTTTGCCTGTCCGGCCTGGCCGTGCGGGGACGCAACAGCTCTCAGCCAGGTCCGGGACCTGGGATTGGCGGCAGCATTCGAGAAATTTACACTGCTGCGCGACCGGCAGGACAGCACTGCCTGGTCACAGTGGTTCGAGGCCGCCGGCCTGCCCTATATGGGCCAGACCGATACCCTGATCATTCCCGATCCCAATGTCCGGGTACAGGCCGTGGTCGACGGCCAGGGCGTGGCGCTCAATGACGCGTTGGTGGAAACCGAAATTCAGGCCGGAACACTTCATCGGCTGTCCGATGCAGAACTTTCCGACTTCGGCTACTATCTGGCCTATCCGTCCGATGCCATGTCCAACCCGGATGTAGGAGCTTTTGCGGATTGGCTGAAACAGGTGGCTTGACTTGGTAGCCAGTGGTTTGTCGGCGGAGAGCGAAACCGGCAGAAACCACCGTGCGTCAGTTCCTGCGCTACACGGTATCCAGGTGAAGTTTGACGGTATTGGGCCGGATACTTCCAGGAACCCAGCAGTTCAATCCGATTCACTTTTGCAATCTATCTGCCATTTTGTTATAATATACGTAATAACACAAATAGAGCGAGTGACATGACCAATCTCAAAGTTCGTCAGATCGGAAATTCTCTCGGGGTGGTTCTGCCCAAAGAAGCATTGTCGAGATTGAATGTTGCAGATGGCGACGTGCTTTATCTGACAGAAGCCCCGGATGGTTCCATGCGTATAACACCGTTTGACCCGGCATTTGATGCTCAGATGAAGGCTGCGCGCGAAGGGATGAGCAAATACCGCAACACGCTGCGCGAGCTTGCAAAGTGACTAAGCCGGTTTGGGTGTTGCGGTCTGTGATTGATGCTATTCACGACATGCAGCTTGCCCAGCATGGTGGTGCGTCTGGTGTCAGGGATGAGGGTCTTCTTGCGTCTGCGCTTGCCCGTCCGGTCAATAACCATGCCCATGGCGAGACCGATCTTTGCACGCTGGCAGCGGCCTATGCGTTTGGTATCGTCCGTAATCATCCCTATGTCGACGGCAACAAGCGGACGGCGTTTCTTGCGGCTTACATCTTTCTGCGCATGAACGGCCTGGAACTGGTGGCGGATGAAATCAGCGCAACAACGGTCATGCTGACCCTTGCCACCGGAGACAGCAGTGAGGATGAATATGCAGCCTGGTTGCGAGTTAACACAAAAACATTGTGACGTTGTGGCCAATAGCTCTCAAACATGAATTGAGGCGCATCCTCCCACTCCAAAAATGAAGCCGTTAAATTCCTTGATCGCCCGGCAGTTCGTTTTCCTGGAGCCAATCATCAAAGCCGTGCTCGCGCAACAATTTCACCATTACCTTTTTTCGCTGCCTGTTTGGTTCCAGGTGGGCATCAGCCAGGGCCGCCATTGCAAAATGATATCCATCTCCTGCACTCACATACCCGCAGGCTTCCAGAACTTTCGCTATATTTCTGAGACTCAATCGTTCGCTCAGGATTGCAGCAGCAGCTTCAAGATGTTCTTCGGACACACCACCGGGAAACGCAGACTTCAGCATGTAACGACTAGAAACCAGATAGGGAGGCAGTTCTTTTTCAACTTTCTTCATCGCAGACCTGCGTCACTCATGTGAATATCTCAGGGTGTCACAATCACCTTGCCGCGCACTTCACGCCGGGCAATGGCCAACAGGGCATCGGCTGTTTCCTCAAGCGGATAAACCTTGTGTATGTGCGGCTTGATTTTTCCCGCTAAAACCCAGTCCAGAAGCTGGGCCATGTTTGCCCGGTGCCGTGACGGCTCGCGCACCAGGTGATCGCCCCAGAATACACCAACGATCTGGCAGCCCTTCAACAGGGCAAGGTTCAGCGGAATTTTGGGGATACCGCCACCGGCAAAGCCCACGACCAGAAACCGCCCTTTCCAGCCTATCGCCCGCAGCGCCGGTTCGGCCAGGTCCGCCCCGACCGGGTCATAGATCACATCCACGCCCTTGCCGTCGGTGAGTTCCTTCAGGCGGGTCTTCAGATCCTCATCGGTGTAATTCAGCGTTTCGTCCGCGCCAAGCGTTCGGCAGAACTCCAGCTTGTCGTCGGATGACGCACACGCGATCACCCGTGCACCCATGGCCTTGCCGATCTCAACCGCTGCCTGCCCGACACCACCTGAGGCGCCCAGCACGGCAAGGGTCTCTCCCGGCTGCAGGTCGGCACGATCCTTCAGCGCATGCAGCGATGTGCCATAGGTCACGATAAG
>JABDRA010000574.1 GCA_013041995.1 Anderseniella sp.
GCGTTATGAGTTCAAAACTCCGCTTCCTGGATGCTAGGTAGGAATGGTTAGCCTGCCAACCTCAACTGGTCCTTTTTCTAGCCACCTCTTTCTGAAACTTCATTTTTCCGTTCGACCAGAATTGGCGCATAGCTGCCGTCAATGACTTCTGGAAACATGTCTGCTATCGGCGCGAAGCAGCCGTTGCAGGCTGTATGAATCAATAAACTCGACTCTACGGTTTCAAGCCTTCCAGAAACAGCTTTTCCAGATAGCGCGCGGCGTCTTCGAAGCGGCCTTCACCTGACTTGCCGGGTCCCAGAACCGCACGCACCTGTACGTCAAAATCGGCATAGTGCTGAGTGGTTGCCCAGATCGAAAAGATAAGATGATGCGGGTCGCATTTGGCCAGTCGTCCGTCTTTCATCCAGCGCCGCATGATTGTCGCCTTTTCGTCGACCAGCGATTTCAGGTCACTCATTTCTTCCTGAATGTGGGGCGCGCCACGCAAGATCTCGTTGGTGAACAGGCGTCCTTCGCGTGGATAATCACGGGCCAATTCAAGCTTGCGCCTGATATAGGAGCAGATCTCCGACAGGGGATCGCCATCGGCACTCATTTCCCGCAACGGGTCAAGCCAGGTATCCAGAAGCCGGCCGATCAGCAAGCGGTGTATCGCCTCCTTGGTGCGGAAATAATACAGTAAATTCGGCTTAGACATGCCTGCGGCTTTGGCGATCTGGTCAATGGTCGAACCGCGAAACCCGTGCACCGAAAACACATCGAGGGCAGCGTCTAGAATACGGTCTTCCTTTTCCTGCTGGATGCGGGTGCGTTTGCGGGTTTCTGCAGCTCTGGGCTTGGCCAAACGATGTTTCTCCTGCGCGGCCGGCTTTGATCGTGATTAGGGCCTTGAGCGTTCATTTTACATCTTGAGGAACGATGTGAAACCTGTAATCTTTACCAATTGATCAAAATTTTCAATATTGCATGGAAAAACAAATGACAGCACCTGGCGAAAACCTGCGTATCAACGGCGATCGGCTGTGGGACTCCATTCACGAGATGGCCAAGATCGGGCCCGGTGTCGCGGGTGGATCCAACCGACAGACGGTGACCGATGAAGACGGCGAAGGCCGCAAGCTGTTCCAGAGCTGGTGCGAGGATGCAGGGTGCACTATGGGTGTCGACCAGATGGGCACCATGTTTATGCGCAGGGAAGGAAGCGATCCGGACGCCCTGCCGGTCTATGTAGGCTCGCATCTCGACACCCAGCCCACCGGTGGCCGTTATGACGGTGTGCTGGGCGTGCTGGCGGGCCTTGAGATTGTCCGAACCCTGAATGATCTCAACATCAAGACCAAGCATCCCATTGTCGTCACCAACTGGACCAATGAGGAGGGCGCGCGCTTTGCGCCGCCGATGCTGGCGTCAGGCGTGTTTGCTGATGTGCACACCCAGGACTGGGCCTATGCAATAGAAGATGCCGACGGGAAAAAATTCGGTGATGAACTGGAGCGTATTGGATGGCGTGGTGATGAGGAGGTCGGCGCCCGCAAGATGAAAGCTTTCTTCGAACTGCACATCGAGCAGGGGCCGATCCTGGAAATTGAAAATGTCGATATCGGTGTCGTGACCCATGGCCAGGGCCTGTCCTGGACCCAACTGACCGTGCTTGGCAAGGATTCCCATACCGGCTCGACGCCGATGCCGATGCGCAGGAATGCCGGTCTCGGCATGGCGCGCATTCTTGACCTGGTCGACGAGATCGCCTGGTCACACAAGCCTGATGCGGTGGGGGCTGCCGGTCATATCGAGGTTTATCCCAACTCCAGGAACGTCATTCCCGGCAAGGTGGTGTTTACGGTCGATTTCCGGTCACCCAACCTGGCCGTGATCCAGGACATGGAAAAGCGCCTGGCAGAAGGTGCGAAAAAAATCTGCGATGACATGGGCCTCAGTGTGGAGATCGAAAAGATCGGCGGCTTTGACCCGGTGGAGTTTGACGAGACTTGTGTTCAGGCGATCCGCGATGCTGCCGAGCGGCTGGGCTATTCCCACCGCAACATCATTTCAGGCGCGGGCCACGATGCATGCTGGGTCAACAAGGTGGCTCCCACGGCAATGGTGATGTGTCCCTGTGTCGGGGGCCTGAGTCATAATGAAGCTGAAGAGATTTCCAAGGAATGGTCGACGGCCGGTGCGGAAGTGTTGTTTCATGCCGTTGTCGAAACTGCTGAAATTATCGGATGAGAAGGTAAGACATCATGGCCAGTACAGTCATCAAGGGCGGCACAATTGTTACCGCTGACCTGACCTACAAGTCGGACGTCAAGATAGAAGACGGTAAAATCGTTGCGATCGGCAACGGACTTGACGGGGACAAGACCCTGGACGCGACAGGCTGTTACGTCATGCCGGGTGGAATTGACCCGCACACTCACCTGGAAATGCCGTTCATGGGGACTTACTCATCGGACGATTTTGAAAGCGGCACCCGTGCGGCGCTGTCCGGCGGAACAACCATGGTCGTTGACTTTGCGCTGCCGTCTCCCGGCCAGTCGCTGCTCGAAGCGATACAGATGTGGGACAACAAGTCGGGCCGTGCCAATTGCGACTATTCATTCCACATGGCGATTACATGGTGGAGCGAGCAGGTATTCAATGAAATGGAGACCATTGTCCGCGACAAGGGTATCAACACGTTCAAGCATTTCATGGCCTACAAGGGTGCATTGATGGTTGACGATGACGAGATGTACTCGTCCTTCCAACGGTGTGCCGAGCTTGGAGCCATGCCGCTGGTACATGCGGAAAACGGTGACGTGGTGGCGCAATTGCAGGCCAAGCTGATGGCTGAAGGCAATAATGGCCCCGAAGCCCATGCCTATTCACGCCCGCCGGAAGTGGAGGGTGAAGCAACCAACCGGGCGATCATGATCGCCGATATGGCAGGTGTTCCGCTTTATGTTGTGCATACGTCTTGCGAGCAGTCGCACGAAGCCATCCGCCGTGCCCGGCAAAAGGGCAAGCGGGTGTATGGTGAGCCGTTGATCCAGCACCTGACACTGGATGAAAGCGAATATGCCCATGCCGACTGGGATCATGCCGCGCGCCGGGTAATGTCGCCGCCGTTCCGCAACAAGCAGCATCAGGACAGTCTGTGGGCCGGGTTGCAAGCCGGGTCCTTGTCGGTTGTGGCG
>JABDRA010000577.1 GCA_013041995.1 Anderseniella sp.
GGCCAATGGTGTTGCGCGGGTACATGCTGTCCTTGCTGGCCGCAGTGATACCAACCAGGACGATGCGGAGGCTGCATTGCGGCTGGTGCTGGTGCCGCGCGCGCGGACGTTTCCGCAGTCTGGTGAAGATGCAGAAGATGATACTCAGCCTTCGCCAGAGTCCAACAGCGAAGACAATCAAAAACCAGATACAGATGAACCGGGTGATGATCAGCAAGTGCCGGATGCACAGGAACTTGCGGACATGCTGGTCGAGGCAGCGAAAGCAATGCTGCCGGCAGGTTTGCTGCTCAATTCGGATCTGAAGAAGGCTGCGGCGTCGCGCTCGACACTAGCCGGAAAAGCGGGAGCGTTGCGGCGAAGCTCTACCCGCGGTCGCCCGGCGGGCACGAAACGCGGTGACCTCAATCCCGGTGTGAAGCTCAATGTAATTGAGACGCTGCGCGCAGCAGCCCCGTGGCAAACCCTGCGCCGTCGCGAGGCACTGAAGTCTTCGTCTGAAACAGGTACGGCACGCCGCATCGAAGTCCGCAAACAGGATATTCGTATCAACCGGTACCAGCAGCATAGTGAGACCACCACTATCTTTACCGTGGATGCCTCAGGCTCGTCTGCTCTCAATCGGCTGGCAGAAGCCAAAGGCGCGGTTGAGTTATTGCTGGCAGACAGTTATGTGCGGCGTGACCAGGTGGCTCTTGTCATGTTTCGCGGCAAGGATGCCGAAGTGCTGCTGCCCCCGACACGGTCGCTGGTTCGGGCCAAGCGCGCGCTGACAGGCATGGCAGGTGGTGGCGGCACGCCGCTTTGCAACGGCCTTGAAACTGCTCTGTTGCTGGCGCTGGCCGAGCGTCGCCGGGGCGCGACACCGGTCATCGTGGCGCTGACAGACGGTCAGGCCAACGTGGCGCGTGATGGAACGCCGGGCAGAGTCCAGGCGCGGCTTGATGCACTAGACGCCGGGCGCGCCATCGGTTCGTCCGGTATTACCAGCTTGCTGCTGGATATCTCGCCTCGGCCCAATCCGGCCGCAGCGGATCTCGCTGCTGCAATGGGTGCCCGGCTTGTGCCATTGCCTTATGCAAATTCATCAGCCGTTTCCAGCATTGTGATGGAGGAGACCCGGGCAAAATCAAATGGAGTTTATACGGTGTGAGTGATGTTCTTTAGCCAGACACCGCTGGACTGGCAAACTGACCGGGCAACCTGGCCGCATCATGAATGCAGCCGTTTCGTGTCGGCAGGCAGGGTCCGGTTCCATGTTCAGACCATGGGTACGGGACCGGTTCTTCTGTTGCTGCATGGTACCGGTGCTTCAGGACACTCGTGGCGTGATTTGATGCCGAGGCTGGCTGAGGACTTTCATCTCGTGGTGCCGGACCTGCCTGGCCACGGGTTCACATCAATGCCTGGAGCCGGCAGGATTTCGTTACCTGCCTATGCGGAACTGCTGGGATTACTGATGCAGGAACTGGATGTAGATGTTGATCTGGTGGTTGGGCATTCGGCCGGGGCGGCCATCGCGGCGCGGATGGTTCTGGACGAATGGATCAGGCCTGAGGGAGTTGTCAGTTTCAATGGCGCTTTCAGGCCGATGGGAGGGCAGACCGCGCAATTGTTTTCACCACTGGCAAAGCTGTTGAGCCTGAACCCGCTGGTGCCTCGGTTTTTTGCCGGTCGGGCAAGTGATCCCGCCATGGTGAAGCGGCTGATTGTCGGCACGGGTTCAAGTCTGGATGCTGACGGCATTGCGCTTTATCAGCGGCTGATGCGCTCAGGCGCTCACGTGGATGCAACCCTGCAGATGATGGCCAACTGGGACCTGACGACTTTTGCAGATGACATGAGTGGGCTCATGCGACCTTTGCTGCTGGTCATTGCAGACGGCGACAAGGCTATACCGGCACACGAAGCACACCTGATCGCAGGCCAGGTGACCGGTGCCGAGGTTCACGAAATGCGCGGTGTGGGCCATGTCGCCCACGAGGAAGATCCGCAAGGTGCCGCAGAGCTTATCAAGAGCACCTGGCAGAAATGGCAAACGTCGTGAAGCTGCTTGCTGAGGAATGCACGACAGTATTTAATGTCAACCAATGCTGACAAAAACTGACACCCCGGCCGATACTGATGCCGCACAGGACAACCGTGCCCATGCTGTCGTGATCGGCAGCGGTGTCGGCGGACTGGCCGCTGCTGCCCGGATTGCCGCAAAGGGCTATCGGGTTACAGTGCTGGAGAAGCTCGACGGGCCGGGGGGGCGGGCCTATGTGTACAAGCGCGACGGTTTCACCTTTGACGCCGGCCCCACCATCATTACGGCACCTTACGTGTTTGAAGACCTGTGGACGGCGTGCGGCTACACGATGGCTGACGATGTCACGATCAAGCCATGCGATCCGTTCTACAAGATCCGGTTCGATGACGGCTCGGTGTTGAACTATTCCGCTGACCCATCCGCCATGAAAGCCGAGGTTGCGCGCTTTGAACCAAAAGACGTTGCCGGATATGAGCGTTTCATGCAAGCCAGCGGCCGCATCTTCAAGGTCGCGTTTCAGGACCTGGCCGACAAACCGTTCCATTCTTTCGCCTTCACCATGCGCACCATGTTCGACCTGTTGCGTCTTGGTGGATACCGGTCCGTCCATTCCAAGGTTTGCGATTACTTCAAGGACGAGCGGTTGCGCATTGCCTTCAGTTTCCATCCACTGCTGATCGGCGGAAATCCGTTCACCACCACGTCGTACTATTGCCTGATCGCGCATCTGGAGAGCCGTTATGGCGTGCACTATGCCGAAGGCGGCACCGGGGCATTGGTGCGCGGCATTGCCGGCCTGGTGGAAAGAAATGGCGGTACCATTCGCTATAATGCCGAGGTCACGCGAATTCTTGTGAACCACGGCCGCGCAACCGGCGTGGAACTGGCCGGCGGCGAAAAACTGGCCGCGGACATCGTGGTGTCCAACGCCGATCCTGCCTTCACCTACGGCACGTTGCTGGCGCACCACGACCGCAAGCGCTGGAGCGACCGGAAGCTGGCGCGCGCAAGTTATTCCATGAGCCTGTTCGTCTGGTATTTCGGCACCGATCGCAAGTTTGACGATGTCTATCACCACACAATGGTGCTGGGGCCGCGTTACAAAGGGTTGCTCAGGGACATTTTCAAGCGCCACAAGCTGACGGATGATTTCAGCCTGTACCTGCACCGGCCGACAGCAAGCGATGCGTCACTTGCGCCGGAAGGTTGCGATGCATTCTATGTGCTCGCACCGGTGCCGCATCTCGACAGTGGAATCGATTGGCGAACCCACGCAGAACCCTACCGCGCCGCTGTTCAGAAGCGGCTAGAAGAGACGCTGATGCCGGGGCTCGGGGAAGCGATCGTTACGTCGCACATGCTTACCCCGCAGGATTTTCAGGACAGGCTGCTATCCTACAAGGGGGCGGCTTTTGCCATGGAACCAAACCTGTTTCAAAGCGCCTGGTTCCGCCCGCACAACAAGAGTGAAGAGGTAGACGGCCTGTACCTTGCCGGTGCGGGCACCCACCCCGGGGCGGGGCTTCCAGGCGTCGTATCGTCGGCCAGCATTGTCGCTGACCTTGTGCCTGACCCGGCGATTGTCTCGTCTCAATCGGCGAAATCTTGAAGTAGCCTGCTGGCTGCCAGCCTGCCGGACATGGCGGCCATCGGCACGCCGGGACCCGGGTGGACAGACCCGCCGGCAAGGTAGAGGCCGGGCACTTTGGAAGCAGCGCCGGGGCGTTCAAAACTCGCCATCATGCCATGGCTGGCCCGGCCATAGAGAGCCCCGCCGCTTGCCGGGAACAGCTCGTTGAAACCGGCAGGGTTTGTGGTTACGCCATTGTCAGTATCGGTAATGTGCAGACCACAGTCCTTCAGCAAGCCATAGGTGCGGTCCTTGAGGTCAGCCATTTGTTGTGCACTGAAATGGGTCGTGTCGCCATCAGCCGGAGCGTTGACCAGCAGCAGCAGGCGTTCGCGACCCACCGGTCTGGCTTTGCCGTCGCGATCCTGCGCACAGATATAGACTGTTGGTGCCTCAGTTACGGTTCTGCGCGCGAAGACGGCGTCGAATTCCCGCGCATAGTCCTCGGCGAAAAAGACGTTGTGATAATCCAGGTCAAAGCCGCTGGTTGTTGCCTGCACGCACCATGTAACGGCTGACAGCGAGCGGTCGCCGGGTGAGGTGACCGGGCCTGCATGGATTACATCCTTGCCCAGCAGCCCGGTGCCGAGCGCCGACACGTCACCGTTGAAGATCACCGCATCGCCGGCAAGGTACTCGCCATCTGCCAGTATGACGCCGGATGCCTTGCCATCGGTACAGGTGATTTCGCGAACATGCGAATTGAATCGGAGACTTGCTCCGTTGGTCTCCGCCACCGTCTGTATCGCCGTGGCCACTGCGTACATGCCGCCGTCGACCATCCAGACACCATCCTGTTCAACGTGCGCCACCAGCATCAGGGTCGCCGGTGCCAGCCAGGGGGATGAGCCGACATAGGTCGCATAGCGGCCAAATAGTTGCCGAAGCTGCGGGTCTTCAAAGTGTTTTCCCAGTTCCTGCCACATTGTGGAAAACGGTGCTGTTCGCCACATGGCAGCGAGATTTCCAAATCCCACCCGGTTTACCAGTCCGACAGGTGAGGGGCGCTGGGCTGCAATGAACGAATGCTTCAGTGTGTTGAAAATGTCTTCGCTACGCGCGCAGAAATCCAGATAGCCTTGCGCGTCTTGCGGCCCGGCAAACGCGCGAATGGCATCTGCGGACCGGTCCAGATCGGCGTAAAGATCCAGTTCGCCTCCCTGCCGCCAGGCATGACGTGCCAGCACGTCCGCCTTTGTCAGCTTCAGGTGATGGCCCAGCACCTCACCGGCATCGGCAAACAATTGTTCGAAAATCCACCGCATTGTGAAAACGGTAGGCCCGGCATCAATGCTGGCAGTGCCTGCCTGCACCTGACGCATCTTGCCGCCGGGCGTTGCGGCACGTTCGACAACGGTGACATCGTAGCCGGACCGCGCAAGGTCCAGTGCGGCACTCAAGCCGCCGACACCGGCGCCGATGACAATGATCTTCTTCGCGGTCATTATTCAGCAGCAACCCGGGTGCCGGAGCGCGCCCGGGGCGGCGTTTTCCGTGACACAGAGCGCTGGTGGTACAGGATCAGCGAAATGCCGGTGACAAGCGGTATTGCCCACAGCACCGGTGTCAGTGCCAGTTCAGGCATCAGCCGGACAGCGCCAAATGCAAAAAACGCAGTATAGACAGAAATACCGGCCCCGACATGAGCCTTGATGTGTTCCTTAAGCCAGTAAACCGGGCCGGGGCGGGGATGAAAAATGAACCACAGATTGGTGGCAACAGTTGCAAATCCCACCGCCGACATGCCCATCACCAAAGGCTGGCCCAGCTTCATACCCTGCCAGATGCAATTGGCGGCTGCCGCGCTCAACAGGACCTGCAGGAAGAGGTTGAGCCGGCCCCGGTTGAGTTGGTGGTGCAGGCGCTTGTTGGTTACGCACATCCAGCCATACCAGGCCAGGTTCACAGTCAGGATGGCGAGGTAGAGCATCATCCAGCCAAACACCACGCGAACGTTCTCGGGATCCGAGAACACCTCATGTTCTACCAGGTGCGGATGAGTTTCCATGGGATACAGCAGCGTCATCGTCGCCATGCCCATCGCGACCGTGCCTGTAACAACCATCATGGCGGTAAAGATGCGGCCCCAGTATTTGTGGCGTTCATTGCCCTTTCCCGCCAGCACCGGCACCCAGAACGTTACCAGTCCGGTTGCGCCGGTGGCGATATGCACGGCCACAAATGTGTGGAATATGTCGAGGCTCGACACGCTCATGCTTTCACCTGATACTTCGGGTGTAAATCAACATCCCGCCTGATTGTCCGATGCCTGAAATTGACGTCTACATCCCGCCAAAACCCTACTCGCTGTGGTCCGTCGCCGCATTGGCGCGCACGGTGTGGCGCGGTGATGGTGACCTTTTGAGCCTGCTGCCGGCGGCTGCGTACAAGATGAAGGTTGGTCATCTCGGCATGTCGCGGCGCTCGACCATGCTGTTCAATGATCCGGCCCTGATCCGCGAAGTCCTGATGGACGAGGGGGAGATTTTTCCCAAGAGCGATCTTATGGTCGGCGCGCTCGAGCCATTGATCGGCCAGTCGATATTTGTGACTGACGGCGAGAAATGGCGGCGCCAGCGCGCCATGATCGATCCTGCCTTTTCGATGATGCGCATCAACCTGGCATTTTCGTCCATGCAGGCTGCCGTTGACGACTATGAGGCGCGGCTTGACGGTCTGGCCGCATCCGGCAAAACCTTTTCGCTCGACCTTGCGATGAGCCACCTGACGGCAGATATCATTTGCCGAACGGTGTTCTCCACCTCGCTCGAAAGTGAGGTAGCGCATGATGTGTTCGAGGATTTCACGATTTTTGAGCGTTCGGTGGCACAGGTTGAAATATGGCGACTGATCACTGAGCCTGCCTGGTCCAAGGTACATCAACCTGACGAAGTCGTCGCTGCGTGTACCCGTATCCGCCGGCATCTGGGTCAGTTGGTGGACACCCACCTGGGTGAAGGGCAAGGCAAATATAATGATATAGCCAGCGCCGTCATCGCAGCACGAGACAGTGAGACCGGCAGGCCGTTCACCCGCGATGAACTGATCGACCAGCTTGGCGTGTTCTTTCTGGCTGGTCATGAAACCACCGCCAGCGTTCTGACGTGGGTGTTTTACATCCTGTCGCAACAACCCGATGTCCTGCGGCGGATCCGCGAGGAAGTCGAACAGGTTACGGGCGGCAAGGAAGTGAGTTTCGAGCATACAAAACAGCTCAGCTTCACGCGATGTGTGTTTCGTGAAACGCTGCGCCTGTATCCGCCTATCACATTCATGCCGAGGGTCGCGCTGAAGCACACCCGTATTGGCGGCAAGAGGGTGAAACGGGGTGCTCTTGTCATGATTGCACCGTGGACAGTGCATCGCCATCGCGACTACTGGCGCCACCCCCATGTTTTTGATCCGGACCGCTTTCTTCCGGGCCGTGAGAAAGAGCTTGTTTCCGGGGCCTATATCCCGTTTGGCCTGGGCCCGCACACCTGCATCGGAGCTGGTTTTGCGCAGGCCGAGAGCGCGCTCATCATTGCCCGCCTGGCGCGCAGATTTGACTTCACCACCAATGATCCGGCTTCGGTGCGCCCGGCGGCCCGCCTTACGACACGCCCGGCAGAACAGGTCATTTGTCATGTGAAACGCCATGCTGGCTGACCTTTCCGGTTTCGGCGCCGCGCGGTTTCGATCCGGCACCAAACCAAGCAATGTCCCTGGTTGCGGCTTCGCCCAGTGAGATGCCGGAGAACATGGCCGGTTTGAGAATATTCCATGACATCGGCGTCATCAGCAGGAACGGCATTGGATCACGGGTCGACCAGACGGCATCCCGCGCCGAGAACAGGTGCTTCATTCGCGCCAGGAATTCTCGTGGACGCAAGATGTGGCGATAGGCTTCAGTCAGCGTGGTGTAGGATTGCTGGAAGGATTGCGTCTTCTTGAACCGGATCGGCAGACCGATGGATGGTTGCAGTATTGCCCGCGCAAGATCGGCATTGTTCAGAAAATGAACCCCGCTGGTGGCGCGTGGATTGCACTCAATTGCCCATGCGCGCCCCTCATCGCTTACGATGAAGTCAAACGAGATGAACCCGGAATAGCCGGACCGGTCGATGAACCGGGTGATCCAGTCATTGACGGGCTTGAGTTTGTCGATGCGCGTGAAGCACACCGCGACAGTGCCGCAAAATACCGTACCTTCATAGAGCACGGTTACGATCTCGCGGCCCTCATGCGCCACCGAGAACGAGCTGACATGGCGACCCGGTACAAACGCCTGGACGACACAGTCAGGACCGGCGGGAGAGATGTTCAAGGTAGTGCCCTTGATGCGATGCTCGACGCCGATACCGGAGCACGAATGTACAGGCTTGATGATATGGTCATAGACCTGTGACAGTGCGACGGCAGCAGGATCGCCGGCGAAAAATGTCTCTGGTACATCAAGGTCATAGCTGCTGGCGATATGGGCGAATTCCAGCTTGTCGTGGAACCGCAGCAATTGTGCCTGGCCAGGCGAAAAAATGCTTACATGCGCCGGCAAGAACGGCTTCAGGCGCGCTGCATGCAGCGCCTCTTCGGAAACTGGTACTACAATATCAACGCGCTCTTCGGAAATAACGCGCATCAGGTCGTCGAGATATTGCTGGGTGTTGGTGTTGGGCGCTGTGACCTGGACTGACCGGTCAACCGCCGTGGACGGCTTGCACACGTGCCAGCCGAAAGGTTCAGCAACAACAACCCGGCAACCGGCACCTTTCAGGGCGCGTGCCAGTTCGAGGGCCTTGGGGAGGCGGCCTAGCGTGAGGAGGGCTGTTTTGCTCATGGGTTCCGCTTCAACTACTACTTGTTACTTTTTACTTTACGGTGTCTAATGTCAATATTAGTTGACACATAAACGGATATCAAATGGCGCCTAGGATTGCATTGAACATCACGGATCCCGGCCATACGACATGGGCAGATGGTGCCGCGTGCAGGGCGTCCATCAGGACCGGGTCAAGATCATTTCATCTGGCGTCCATGTTGCTGCCGGCGAACGTGCGTTGGCCTGCACATGCAATGTACGCGTTCTGCCGTTTTGCCGATGATGCAGTGGATGAGGCGGAGAATCCGGTGACGGCATTGGCTGACCTGAAGCAACGCCTTGACCTGATTTATGACGGTGAGCCGTTACCGGCGCCGGCCGACCGGGCCTTTACCGATATCATTGAGCGGTTTCAGATTCCAAGATCTGTACCCGATGCATTGATGCAGGGGTTCCAATGGGATGCTGACGGCAGGCAATACGACAGCATCTCGGACGTGGTGTCTTATTCTGTCCGGGTCGCGTCAACCGTGGGGGTCATGATGACGCTGGTCATGGGCGTGCGGGACCGGCAAGCCCTTGCCAGGGCGTGTGACCTGGGTATTGCCATGCAACTGACGAACATTGCGCGTGATGTCGGTGAAGATGCCCGTGAGGGCAGGCTCTATTTGCCACTTGATTGGCTGGCAGAGACGGGCATTGATGCCGAAAAGTGGTTGCTCGCGCCTGTTCACAATGAAGCGATAACCCATGTTACCGGGCGCCTGCTGGAGACTGCCGACCTTTATTACCAGCGCTGCGTATCCGGTATTTCGATGTTACCGGCCCGTTGCCGACCGGCCATCAATGCAGCGCGGCTGATCTATGCTGAAATCGGACGTGAACTGGAGCGCATGCAGTTAAATTCGGTTGATCATCGCGCCGTGACATCAACGCGGCGAAAGCTGGCATTGTTGTCTCGTGCGATTGCTGATTCTGCGTTTTTAAAGGGCGCAAGTTCACTGGATGAAGCGCCGGAAGCCTGCTTCCTTCTCGATGCCATTGATGGCCTGCCGTCACGCGATCCGGTCAAGGTGAATCACGGACCGTTATGGGATTTCTCCGGTTCCGGCGGACGCATGATTGACATCATCTCACGCGTGAACGAACGACAGAACATCCGACCGGTCGACTGACTACGTATAATCCACTAAACAGGTAGGGCTCGTATGGGCCTACAAAGTTGTTCTAACGCTATGATAATGAAAGTAGTGGCTAATGGATGGAGCCTTGATAGTCTTCGTCGTGGTTAATGTAGCGGCGGCCTCGTCTGGAGGGTTCTTCCAGCCGGGTGACTGGTATGACGGCCTTGCCAAACCATGGTGGCGTCCGCCGGCCTGGCTGTTTGGTCCGGCCTGGACCGTACTTTATATCATGATTGCGATATCAGGCTGGATGGCCTGGCATGCGGCGGCACCCGGTGAAGCGTGGGTGCCGATGACGATCTATGGCATTCAAACGGTGCTCAATGCGGCCTGGTCCGGCATATTTTTCGGCATGCGGCGAATGAAGCTGGCGTTGTTTGAAATGGCGTTTCTGTGGCTGGCGATACTGGCGACCATCGTCGTGTTCTGGCCGATCAGTCAGACCGCTGCCTTGCTGCTGGTGCCGTATCTGGCCTGGGTTTCGTTCGCCTTCATGCTCAACCGGGCGATGGTTCAGCTCAATCCGGAATCGGCAACTGCATGACAAGCGCCGGTATCTACAAGATGATCGAACTGATCATCCTTTTCGGTGCCGTTGTCGGGTTTTGCGTCTGGCAACTGCGTTCCGTGACCAAGCTGCAGCGTGAGCAGTCCGAAGACCAGCAACAGCAATCAGACGAATCTGCGCGGCACCTTGAACGGTAGCAGGAACTGCACAGCCGGTGACACGAAGCGGCGCATATCGAGGCTTTCGTGCATAGCGCGTACCGGCTGGCCCAGCAGATGGGTTTTCAGCACAGACCGGCTGTAGAATGGTGTATCCACCAGCCGCTCTTCGATGGAGGCTTCGCCACCGGCATCGCATCTTGTGTGACGTGCCACTTTCCAAAGGGTTTTCGGCAAGGTAATCATTGGGTCGGGCGAGGTGAAGTCCTCTACCGTGCCATCCGCCCGGTATCTCAGGGCAAGTGAGCGAAACCCACCGTCTTTCAATTCCAGATCGTAAAGGATTGCCGCTCCGCCATCGTTCAGTGTCCCGCGTGACCAGTTCCAGTAGACGAACGAGTCTTCCAGCGGTTTGTCTCCGTCATTGGAATCGAAATAGGCGTTGCCCGACCAGCTCAGGTCAGGTTTATTCAATTTTACCTCGGCCCGCGCACGCGGATTGATCGGCCACCAGCGCTGGGCTTTTTCGTTGTCGAGATAAGAAGCACGATCATAAACCGCATCGGTATGGACGGTAATTTGCCCGCGCACGCCTTGCGGCAGCGGGACAGACACCTCGTCCAGGTCGATGGTCAGCTTGTTGCCGTCCCAATGCATGGAACTTGGGCCGATGACCAGTGTATCTTCGCTTCGGGACAGGGCGTCGGCCTTGCGCTCGGTCATGGCCCAGCGCCTGTCGCTCTTGCCATAGAGCACCACGTGCATGCAGCTGTAATTTCGAGGGTCTGCCGGATTTCTGCGCCGGGCCCATTTGTAGTAGGGCGAAAATACCGACCCGATGAACGCAATGACCGTGAAGCCGTAATTTCCGTCATCGCTCAAGCCGTCCACGTACCACCAGACATATCCGTTGTCTTTCACCTGCGGGTCAAATCGCGGTCCAACGCCCGGCATGCCGCCGCCAACCCGCCCCGGCACTTTCCAGGTGATGCTCGGTGGGCGCGTGGTCATGGCCGCCTTATCGTGCGGGGTATCGATTACTCTATTCATCTGTCCGATATCAGAAATCTCGTGTCCGCCTGGCTGGTGGACTGCTGCTTTGCCAGTGCTCAATGAAATGCCTCCGGTTTGGCTCTCGAGAAAAATATCATGCCCATATTCTCGTTGTGGTTTACAGAGCGGTATGTCAATGTTACCTTACACAATTAGACGACAATGAAAAGTGACAATAATTTGTGACGACCACATTCTAGATAGGTCATTTGGGAGAGCAGCATGGATGAAATTCCGAGAATAGAGCAAACGCTTGAAGCCGCAATTGAACGTGCGACCGCCAAGGATTGTCCTCCCCTTCTGGCAGGCGCTGTGCGCCATGCCACTTTCCCCGGTGGTGCACGTATCCGGCCCCGTCTGTGTCTGGCTGTGGCAAAGGCCTGCGGCGACGACATCCCGGACCTCACAGATGCCGCTGCATCTGCGGTAGAGCTTTTGCACTGTGCGTCACTCATTCATGACGACCTGCCGTGTTTTGATGATGCGCCGATCCGGCGTGGCAAACCATCGGTGCATGTGGCCTATGGTGAGCCATGCGCGGTTCTGGCTGGCGATGCCATGATTGTTATGGCGTTTGAGCTCATTGGCCGACAGATTGAAACGGCGCTGGCGCCGAAGCGGGTGGCAGACATCATCCGCATTGTTGCGGGCTCTGTCGGCATGCCGCATGGTATCGTGGCGGGTCAGGCATGGGAGCTTGAGCCAACCATCGGTCTGGCCGATTACCAGCGTGCCAAGACCGGATCGCTGTTTGCTGCTGCAACCGAGGCGGGTGCGGCTGCTGCGGGTATGGATTCCCGGCAATGGTGGGCGCTGGGTGAATGCCTGGGCGAAGCCTATCAGGTGGCGGACGACATTCGCGATGTTGCGTCGACGCCGGAGGAAATCGGCAAGCCGATTGGCCGTGATGCTGCACTTGGACGGCCAAGCGCGGTTGCCCAGCATGGGCTTGACGGTGCCAAGAAGCGTCTGAAGAAATTGGTGGACGAAGCCATGGGGTCAATTCCCGACTGTCCCGGCAAAGACGAGCTACGTCTTGAAATTGCCCATCAGTCCAAGCGCTTCCTGCCCAAAGAGCTTTTGCTCTCGGCCGCCTGAGCCGCGACCATGGAGACCGATCAGACCCGGCCGGCACCGCCTGGCAATGCGTCCCCGAGGTCAGGGCAATTTATGGAGCTTTGGGACCGGTTTCTCAATTGGCGCAACCGTATGGTCATGAGCCGGGATTTTCGGCAGTGGGCTGCCCGTTTCCCGTTCACAAGACCCATCGCCCGGCGCCAGTCCGCCGAGCTTTTCGATATCTGTTCCGGGTTTGTGAAAACCCAGACCTTGCTGGCCAGTGTGCGCTCCGGCCTGCTCAGCGCCATGAGAGAAGATGCGCGCACATATCCGGAGTTGATGGCAGCCACCTGCTTGCCAGCCGATAGTCTGGACCGGCTGCTGGGTGCGGCGTGCGCCTTGAAGCTGGTGAGCAAACGATCGTGCGGCCGCTATGGCCTGGGGTCATTGGGTCCGGCTGTTATCGGAGATCCCGGCATCCTCGCCATGATTGAGCACAATGCGGTGTTTTATCGCGATATTGCGGATCCGGTCAAACTGCTGAGTGGTGCGGCGACCAGCACCGAACTGCAACGCTATTGGGCTTATTCAGGCAATGAGGCGGCGTCGGAACTGGATGAAAGTGACGTCGGTCAATATTCAACTCTCATGGCGGAATCACAACGTATGGTTGCAGCGGAAATCCTGGCTGCGTATCCGGTCGGCAAGCATGACTGGTTGCTGGATGTAGGCGGCGGGCAGGGTGCATTTGTTACCGCCGCCGGAAACGCCGTCGCTGACATCAGGCTGTCCGTGTTTGATCTTCCTGCTGTTGCAGAGCGTGCGACCATGCAAGTTGCCGGTGCCGGTCTTGGCGACAGGTTCCAGGCCTTTGGCGGTGATTTTCTTACCGATGACTTGCCGGCGGGCCCCGACCTGGTTTCCCTGGTTCGCGTACTGCACGACCATGATGATGCAGAGGCGCTCGGGTTGTTGCGCAATATTCGCCGGTCAGTGAACCCGGGCACAGTGCTGCTTGTGGCGGAGCCAATGGCCGGTGTACGCGAATCCTCTGCAGTGGGGGATGTCTATTTCGGGTTTTACATGCTGGCAATGGGCAGGGGTCGTGTACGCACGCCGCGCGAAATCAGGAAAATGCTCTCCCAGACTGGTTTTGCCGAAACGCGGCTTATCCCCACCAATACCCCCGTCATTACCCAGATGATTGCAGCTACAGCCTGAACATCTCAACACCCCCTGCGACAAAAGTGCTTATTTCAGTTGACATCTATGACTGTCAATATAAAGTGACACTTAATGAATTGGCAGTGTAAAGCCAACAGTCTTGTTAGCGGGGAACACGTTCAATGAATCCACTTGCTGTCGTATTGGAAGCACCAGAGAGGCTGGACGTTCGTCCTGTTTCTCTTGCATCTCCGCTCGATGGTGATGTGATCGTGGACGTTGAGTGGAGTGGCATCAGCACCGGAACAGAGCGTCTCTTGTATACCGGCGCCATGCCGCAGTTTCCGGGTATGGGCTACCCGCTGGTTCCCGGATATGAATGTGTTGGCCGCGTCACGAAAGGTGATGCATCTTCCGGCCTGAAAGAGGGCGACCGGGTGTTTGTGCCCGGGGCGCGTTGTTTTGGCGATATCAAGGGTTTGTTTGGCGGTTCGGCCTCTCGTGTGGTCACTCCTGCCGCCCGCGTTGTGCGCGTGGCCGATGGCCTTGGAGAAGAGGCCACCTTGCTGGCGCTTGCCGCGACTGCCTATCACGCGGTTGCCGCACCTGGAGCGCAGTTGCCTGAATTGATTGTCGGTCATGGGGTGCTCGGCCGGTTGCTTGCGCGCATCACTGTGGCGGTTGGTGAAAAAGCGCCTGTCGTATGGGAAACCAGCGAAAGACGCCGTAGTGGCGCTCAAGGTTACCAGGTCATTGATCCGGCTGATGATACCTCACGCGGCTATGCGTCCATCTGTGATGCCAGTGGCGCTGCGGACATCCTCGATACCCTGATCGGCAAGCTCTCGCCCGGTGGCGAGATTACGCTGGCCGGGTTTTACGAAGCCCGCCTTGGTTTTGATTTTCCGCCTGCGTTCATGCGTGAAGCCCGAATTCGGATTGCCGCTGAATGGAAAGAGCAGGACCTGCATGACACGGTTCGCCTGATCGGCGACGGAAAACTGTCGCTGGCGGGTTTGATCACCCATCACAGCTGCGCGCTGGAAGCGCCAAGTGCCTACCGTACGGCTTTCAACGACCCCGATTGTCTCAAAATGATCCTGGACTGGAGATCTGCCAAATGAGCAAGACCAATGTATACCAGGCGCCGCATATTACGCCTTCGGAAGCCATGGCACAGAGGCTGCGCGACGAAGCTGCCGTCGAGCCTGATCCGGTGCCGACCGGACAGGCTGCCAAGGAGACCCAGATCATTGCCATTTACGGCAAGGGCGGCATTGGCAAAAGTTTCACCCTGGCAAACCTGTCCTACATGATGGCGCAGCAGGGCAAGCGGGTTTTGCTGATCGGTTGTGATCCGAAGTCAGACACGACATCTCTGCTGTTTGGCGGCAAGGCCTGCCCGACAATCATTGAAACCTCCGCCCGCAAAAAGGAAGCCGGCGAAGAGGTTGACATCTCGGACGTTTGTTTCAAACGCGACGGTGTATTCGCCATGGAGCTTGGCGGGCCGGAAGTCGGTCGCGGCTGCGGCGGACGCGGCATCATTCACGGTTTTGAACTGCTGGAAAAACTCGGCTTTCACAGCTGGGGTTTTGACTATGTGCTGCTGGATTTCCTTGGCGACGTGGTGTGTGGCGGCTTCGGTCTGCCGATCGCCCGTGACATGTGCCAGAAGGTCATCGTTGTAGGATCAAACGATCTGCAATCTCTCTATGTGGCGAACAATGTGTGTTCCGCCGTGGAGTACTTCCGCAAGCTGGGCGGCAATGTCGGTGTCGCCGGCATGGTCATCAACAAGGATGACGGAACTGGTGAAGCTGCTGCATTCGCAGATGCGGTAAACATTCCGGTCCTGGCTGCCATTCCGGCGGATGAAGATATCCGGCGCAAGAGTGCCAATTACCAGATCGTCGGTAAGCCTGACAGCCAGTGGGGATCGCTGTTTGAGGAACTCGCAGGCCAGGTTGCCGATGCGCCGCCAAAACACCCGACACCCTTGGATCAGGACGGCCTTCTTGCGCTGTTCTCGGCAGAAGAAACCGGCGGTAATTTTGTGCTGGAGCCAGCTTCCATGGCTGACATGTGTGGCGGTGAGGTGATCACAAAGCCATCCCTTGAAGTCGTTTACGAGAACGTATGAGCAGGTAAATGAACAAACCAATCGACAGCAAGCAGATCAAGGACAGCACCACCGAGGTGGTGTATGACGAGGTTGCTGCCACGCCAACGCTCAACGATGCAGCGGAGCCGGGCGGTATGGGTTGTTCTGCGCCATCAACCGAGCCTTCTGCCGATGGCTGTCACGCCGGCAAGGATGAAATGCTCAAGGCCGCCAAGCTGGCCGGTCAGTCAGACATCCTCGACCAGTATGCAAAAGATTATCCTGCCGGTCCGCATGACCAGCCACAGAGCATGTGCCCTGCATTTGGCTCATTGCGTGTAGGCCTGCGCATGCGCCGGACCGCAACCGTGCTGTCCGGGTCAGCGTGCTGTGTTTACGGCCTGACGTTCACATCTCATTTCTACGGGGCAAAGCGCTCAGTCGGCTATGTGCCGTTCAACTCCGAAACCCTGGTGACCGGCAAGCTGTTCGAAGACATCCGTGATGCGGTTCATCAGATGGCCGATCCGGAGAAATACGATGCCATCGTGGTGACCAATCTGTGTGTCCCGAGCGCGTCGGGTGTACCGTTGCGGCTATTGCCGAAAGAGATCAACGGTGTCCGCATCGTCGGCATTGACGTACCGGGATTTGGGATACCGACCCACGCGGAAGCCAAGGATGTGCTGGCCGGTGCGATGCTGAAATATGCCCGCGAAGAAGCCGAGCAGGGCCCTGTCGCGGCTCCGCGCGCGGACAATTCCGGTGGCCGTCCGACAATCACATTCACCGGTGAAATGTTCCCGGTTGATCCAATAACTCTTGGGCAGTTGCTCGAACCGCTTGGTCTGGCTGCCGGCCCGGTTGTGCCGACACGGGAATGGCGCGAACTCTATCAGGCGCTCAACTGCGCAGCCGTCGCTGCCATCCATCCGTTTTATGCCGCGTCGTACCGCGAATTTGAAGCTGCCGGCCGCCCGATCACCGGATCTGCGCCCGTGGGCTATGAGGGAACTGCAGCCTGGCTCGAAGCCATCGGCACTATCTGCAACGTTTCCGAAGCCGACATTTCAGCCGCCAAGCAAAAGGCATTGCCCGGCATCAAGGCTGCCCTTGGCGGCATTTCCATTGACGGCACCATCACCGTGTCAGGCTATGAG
>JABDRA010000578.1 GCA_013041995.1 Anderseniella sp.
GGCCAATGGTGTCGCCCATGATACCGGCGACGACTGGCTGGAAGTGACCGGTGGCAACAATCTTACCGGCGGTGGAACCGTCGTCACTCACCTTGACCATCGCATTGCAATGGCGTTCCTGGTGATGGGGCTGGCGTCCGATGAGCCGGTCACAGTTGATGATGGAAATGTCATGGCGACGAGTTTTCCAGGCTTCAGGGCGTTCATGGAGGGTCTGGGCGCGCGTTTTGAGGACGCAGCGGCATGACCGGGCGTCCACACCTGATTATTGCCGTTGATGGGCCCGCAGCGTCGGGCAAGGGCACTCTTGCCCGCAGGCTGGCGGCTTATTACGGGTTGTCCTACCTCGATACGGGATCATTGTACCGGGCAACCGGGCTGGCTGTTGAAGCCATCGGTGCCAGGCCGGACGACCAGGCGGCTGCGCTGAAGGCTGCTCAGTCGCTCGATCCCTCCGGCTATAGTGAGGACCAGCTTCGCTCGCCCGGCGCCGGTGAGGCGGCGTCGCAGGTTGCCGCCATTCCTGCGGTACGCTCGGCGCTGCTTGAGTTTCAGCGCAATTTTGCAGCGTCGCCGCCCGGCGCCGTACTGGATGGACGCGATATTGGAACGGTTGTGT
The DNA here is from genome assembly GCA_013041995.1 of Anderseniella sp. Classification (GTDB taxonomy): domain Bacteria; phylum Pseudomonadota; class Alphaproteobacteria; order Rhizobiales; family Aestuariivirgaceae; genus Anderseniella. Next base: position 620 of record JABDRA010000578.1, read on the forward strand.
GTCCAGACGCTGATGCCAAGCTGTTTGTTACGGCACAGCCCGAGACCCGTGCCCAGCGCCGTCATCTCGAACACGCACGCCGCGGTGACGACCTGAGTTATGAAAATGTACTGGCTGATATCCGCCGTCGCGACGAGCGTGACAGCGGCCGTGCCGTCGCACCTTTGAAGCCAGCCGAAGATGCCATCTTGCTCGACACGACAGAATTGGGTATAGAAGCCGCGTTCCAGGCCGCTTTGGACCTAGTCGAAAGCGTTTTGAATGAGCGGGGGCAATCTGCTTGAAAGCGGATGGCCCCTATATTTGTTCCTGGATGCCGATCAATATTATCTGCCCTCGCTGAAGTTCCGGAACACAGCGACGGTGGTGCTTGGCATTCAACATGAACAAGAACCAGTGTTTGGCGCCCGTGCTGCCCAACCCATATCTGACCATTTCCGGCCGGATAATCAGCGCAAATCGGGACGTCCTGCGGTTATTTCCGTGGGCCAGGCATATTTGTAGATCGAAAGAAGGCTTTATTGATGGCTGAAACCAGCTCTCTTAACCCCACCCGCGATGATTTCGCGGCCATGCTCGATGCGAGCTTCAACGAAGAAACCAATGCAGAAGGCACCGTTGTCAAAGGCAAGATCATTGCCATTGAAAACGATCTGGCCATTATCGACGTCGGTCTGAAGACCGAAGGCCGTGTGCCGCTGCGCGAATTCCGCACACCAGGTCAGGATCAGGACCTGATTGTTGGCGATGAAGTTGAAGTCTTCCTCGACCGGATTGAAAACGCCATGGGCGAAGCTGTGCTGTCTCGTGACAAGGCACGGCGCGAAGAAGCCTGGGTGCGTCTTGAAAAGTCATTCGAAGACAATGAGCGCGTTGACGGCGTCATTTTCGGGCGTGTCAAAGGCGGCTTTACAGTTGACCTTGGCGGTGCCGTGGCGTTCCTGCCCGGTTCCCAGGTGGACATTCGCCCGGTCCGTGACGTGGCCCCGCTGATGAACATGACCCAGCCGTTCCAGGTGCTTAAAATGGACAAGCGCCGGGGCAACATTGTTGTTTCGCGCCGCGCTATCATGGAAGAAACCCGTGCCGAGCAGCGCTCCGAACTGGTTCAGAACCTGGCCGAGGGCCAGCAGGTCGAGGGCGTCGTCAAGAACATCACCGATTATGGTGCGTTCGTTGATCTGGGCGGTATCGACGGACTTCTGCATGTCACCGACATTTCCTGGAAGCGCGTCAATCATCCAACCGATGTTCTCTCCGTTGGCCAGACCGTGAAGGTGCAGATCGTCAAGATCAATCCTGAAACCCAGCGCATCAGCCTCGGCATGAAGCAGCTTGAAAGCGATCCATGGGAAGGTGTTGAAGCCAAGTACCCTGTTGGCATGCGCGTTCAGGGCCGTGTCACCAACATCACCGACTACGGCGCGTTCGTGGAACTGGAAGAAGGCATTGAAGGCCTTGTCCACGTTTCCGAAATGAGCTGGACCAAGAAGAACGTGCATCCAGGCAAGATCGTTTCCACGTCGGAACAGATCGAAGTTGAAGTGCTCGAAGTCGATCCGGCCAAGCGCCGTGTCTCACTTGGCCTGAAACAGACCACCGACAACCCGTGGGCGTCGTTCTCTGAGCGTTATCCGCAGAACACCCACGTTGAAGGTGAAATCAAGAACATCACTGAATTCGGTCTGTTCATTGGTCTTGAAGGCGATGTTGACGGCATGGTTCACCTGTCCGATCTGGACTGGAACCGGTCCGGTGAAGACGCCATCCAGGATTACACCAAGGGCGACATGGTCAAGGCCATTGTGCTCGACGTGGATCAGGACAAGGAGCGCATCTCGCTGGGCATCAAGCAGCTCGGCGGCGATCCGATGGAAGGCGCTGCCTCCGGCGGCATGCGCAAGGGTGCTGCTGTAACCTGCGAAATCACCGAGGTGCAGGAAAACGGTATCGAGGTGAAGATCGCCGATACCGACATGACGGCATTCATTCGCCGCTCTGATCTGGCTCGTGACCGGTCGGAACAGCGTCCTGAGCGCTTTGCCGTCGGTGAAAAGGTCGATGCCCGCATCACCCAGTTCGACAAGTCTGCCCGCAAGGTCGGATTGTCGATCAAAGCTCTGGAAATCGCTGAAGAAAAAGCTGCAGTTGAACAGTACGGGTCTTCGGACTCCGGCGCGTCGCTCGGCGACATTCTGGGCGCAGCCCTCAACAAGGCAGGCACGGACGAAAAGTCGGAAGACTGATCCCTGCGCGCTTAGCCTCAGTAACACTTTCAGCCGGTCAGCAATTCATTTGCTGGCCGGTTTTTCTTGTTGCAGAAAACTTGTCTTCCAATCTGTAAGCAGCAGATTGAAGGATGATCTTGATTTCACTACATTGTTCTTTAATACCAGTCAGCTCAGACCAACCGGAAGCATGTCCCATGTCCCTTGATGCAGATAATATGATCGCCCGCCGCAAAATGCGCCGCCGTGTCTCGTTTTGGCGTGCCATATGCATTGCGCTCGGGGTCGTGACACTGGTGGCGCTGGCGTACGGCAGCAACGGCTCCGGCTTCAATCTGGGCAAACGCGCAGACCATGTCGCGCGTATCCGCGTGGAAGGCATGATCACCGGTGGTACCAAGACACTCGACATGTTGCGCAAGATCGAAAAAGCCAAGCAGGTCAAGGCGCTACTGGTTCACATTGACAGCCCCGGAGGCACCACTGCCGGTTCCGAAGCCATCTATGAGCGCCTGCGTGCCATCGCCAAGGACAGGCCTGTCGTGGCGGTGATGAACACGGTTGCCGCCTCGGGCGGATACATTACGGCAATCGCTGCAGACCATATCGTGGCTCGCGGCAATACCATTACCGGATCTGTCGGCGTTATTTTTCAATGGGCGCAAGTTGAGCAGTTGCTGAGCAATATCGGCATTGCCATGCAGGAACGCAAATCAGGTGAGCAGAAGGCAGAGCCGAACATGTTCTCCCAACCTTCTGCTGAAACACTTGCTGTCACCGATGAAATGATCCGCGACAGCTTTGTGTGGTTCACAGACCTGGTGCAGGAGCGCCGCAAGTTGTCCGCGCCGCAGATGACCCTGATTTCAGATGGCCGGGTGTTTACCGGCCGCCAGGCGCTGACCGCCAAGCTTGTCGACAAGCTGGGCGGCGAGGATGAGGCGATTGACTGGCTGTCTGCCGAGCACAAGATCTCCAAGGACATGAAAGTCGTCGAATGGGAACCGGAACCGTCTGACAGGGTAGGCAGCTTGGGTCTGTTTGGCCTGAGCAAGGTCGCCCGCTGGCTGGGGTTTTCCGCGGCGGTGGATGCCCTTGAGGCCCGCACGGTAAAGCTTGACGGGCTGTTGGTGCTTTGGCACCCTAATTTGCGATAATTGCTGGTTTGAGGCGCAATATTGTGCCAAAAACAAACACACAGTTAGTTTTAACCCTGAGGGGGGTCCATCTGCCATGATCAAATCCGAGCTTATTCAGGAGATTGCGATACGCCATCCGCACCTGTTTCATCGCGACGTCGAGCGTATCGTAAACACTGTTTTTGATGAAATCACCGGTGCCATGGCAGGAGAAAACCGGGTTGAGTTGCGTGGTTTCGGCGCGTTCTCGGTGAAACAGCGCGATGCCCGCCAGGGCCGTAATCCGCGTACCGGAGAGCCGGTAAAGGTGGAGGCCAAGCGCGTTCCGTTTTTCAAGACCGGCAAGGAACTGCGTGAGCGCCTCAATGGCGGCAAGGACGTTTAGGCGGCAAGGACGTATAAAAGACCGTGATGGTCCGTCACATGTGAACGGGCCGGGTTTATAGCATTCTGGAACAGGCATAATTGTCGTGACGGCAAAACGCATAATTTCATGGATCATTGGTGCGCCGGTGGCAGTGGCGCTGGTCAGCTTTGCCGTTGCCAATCGGCATTGGACAGATGTGTCATTTGACCCGATCAACAAGGCCGATCCGTGGCTGGCCATCTCGATGCCCGTCTATCTGTTGCTGTTTGCCGGCGTGTTTATCGGCATGATTGTCGGTGGAGTTGTTGTATGGCTTCGGCAGGGAAAGTGGCGCAAGGCGGCACGGTTGGCCCATACCGCCAAACCGGACGTTCCCACCGAACGTAAACCCAGTGACGCAACAGGTCTAGTTCCGGTTGTGAACCAGAATAACCAGGCCTGACGGCTCCATCCGCGGTGTCAGGTTGAAATCCAAGAGATGCCATGTTCCAGAACCCGATTTGTGTTGCGCTAGACACGCCCGACCCGGCGCTTGCCGCTGCGATGGCCGGGCGGTTGCAGGGCCATGTCGGCATGGCCAAGGTCGGCATGGAGTTGTTCTATCGTGCAGGCCGGGCCGGATATGAGCAGGTCGCCGCGCAAGGCGTGCCGCTGTTTCTGGATCTCAAACTGCACGACATACCCAATACCGTGGCGCAAGGTTTGACCTCGCTGATCTCGCTGGCCCCGGCGCCGGCGATTGTCAACGTCCACGCCTCGGGTGGACCGGCCATGCTGGAGGCAGCGGCCAGGGCGGTTGATGGCAAAGCCAAACTGATCGCCGTAACCATCCTGACCAGCCTGTCGGATAGCGATATTCATGCTGCCGGATTTGATCCCGCATCAGACACGGCCCAGGCAGCGGTAAAGCTGGCACAGTTGTCAAAACAGTCCGGCCTCGACGGGGTTGTGTGTTCACCACACGACATCGCAGCTATCAAGGCTGCCTGTGGCGCAGATTTCATGACGGTTGTACCAGGCGTGCGTCCGGCAGGTGCTGATGTGCAGGACCAGAAACGCATTGCCACACCGCGCATCGCCCGTGCCGGCGGGGCCGATATTCTGGTCATCGGCCGCCCGATCACTCAGGCAGATGACCCGGCTGCTGCCGCTGCAGCCATTGCAGCCAGCCTGGAGGAGTAATCTGGTGAGCACGACCAAAATCAAGATTTGCGGGCTGTCCGACCCGGCCCATGTGCGCGCCGCGGTTGAGGCAGGTGCCGACTATGTGGGGTTTATGTTTTATGAGCCCAGCCCTAGAAACGTCTCAACCCGGGTGGCGCAGGGCCTTGCTACCCTGGCGCGCGGGCGCTCAAAAATTGTGGCGATTGTCGTCGATGCCGATGATGAGCTGATCGACCGGATCAATGCCGAGGTGAAACCTGATTTCTTTCAGGTACACGGCTCGGAGACGGCGGATCGCATTGCTGAAGTTCATGCCCGAACCGGCGTGCCCGTGATCAAGGTCATCAAGGTCTTGGATGCCGCGGATATCGAGGCAGCGGGCGCCTATGCAGACGTTGCTGCAATGGTGCTGTTTGACGCCAAAGCGCCTGAAACCCTGGCCAATGCATTGCCGGGCGGAAACGCGATTTCATTTGACTGGGGCCTGCTGTCACGTGATCGCTTGCACAAGGAGTTCATGTTGTCGGGCGGGCTTGATTCGGACAATGTCGCGGACGCTATCGCCGTCACCGGTGCATCGGCTGTTGATGTCTCGTCCGGGGTCGAAACCGCACCCGGCGTCAAGGATGCCGCAGCCATCGTGAAATTCATTGAGACCGTGCGCCAGCACGGGTAGAACACTGAGCAAGGCTGAGAACAAGGCTGTTTTGAATTTTTGAACCGCAAGGTCTGTATCCGGCCATGGCGAGTTGTAAATGAGAGTTAAATAAATGACTGCCTCCGTACCCAATTCCTATCGCACCGGCCCGGATGAAACCGGCAAGTTCGGCATCTATGGCGGCCGCTTCGTGGCTGAAACGCTGATGCCGAACATTCTTGAACTGGAAGCTGCCTATGCTGCGGCCTGCAAGGACCCGGCCTATGAAGCCGAACTGAACGATTTTCTGGAGCATTATGTCGGCCGGCCGTCACCACTGTATTTTGCCGAACGCCTGACCGAGCACCTCGGCGGTGCGAAAATCTACTTCAAGCGCGACGAACTGAACCATACCGGTGCCCACAAGATCAACAATGTCATGGGCCAGATTCTGCTGGCCCGGCGCATGGGCAAGACCCGCATCATAGCCGAAACCGGGGCCGGCCAGCATGGCGTGGCAACGGCAACGGCGTGTGCTCGCTTCGGACTTGAGTGCATTGTCTACATGGGCGCAACGGACGTTGAGCGGCAGGCTCCGAATGTGTTCCGCATGAAGTTGCTGGGCGCCGAGGTGATACCGGTCACATCTGGCCGGTCGACGCTGAAGGACGCCATGAACGAGGCGTTGCGTGACTGGGTCTCCAATGTTGACGACACGTTCTACTGCATTGGAACGGTTGCCGGGCCGCATCCCTATCCGGCCATGGTGCGCGATTTTCAGGCCGTCATCGGCAAGGAAACCAAAGAGCAGATGCAAACGCGCGAAGGCCGCCTGCCGGACTCGCTTATTGCAGCCATCGGCGGCGGGTCAAACGCCATGGGGCTTTTCTATCCGTTCCTCGATGATGCGTCAGTTGAAATCATCGGTGTGGAGGCTGCCGGACGCGGTGTCGACACCGATGAACACGCGGCCTCGATCACCGGCGGCAGGCCCGGCGTGCTGCATGGCAATCGCACCTATCTCTTGATGGATGATGATGGCCAGATCAATGAGGCCCATTCGATTTCGGCAGGTCTGGATTATCCCGGCATCGGGCCCGAGCACTCCTGGCTGAACGATACCGGCCGGGTCACCTACATCTCCGCAACAGACGACGAAGCGCTTGAGGCGTTCAAGCTGTGCTGCAAGCTGGAGGGTATTATTCCGGCACTTGAACCATGCCATGCGCTTGCCAAGGTCATGGAGATAGCACCGGACAAACCGGCCGATCACCTGATGGTCATGAACATGTGCGGGCGCGGTGACAAGGATATATTCACTGTTGCCGAACATCTGGGGGTGAAACTGTGAGTGCCGGAACCCGTATTGAAGCTCGTTTTGCTGACTTGAAGGCAGAAGGACGAGCCGCACTGGTCACCTTCGTCACCGCTGGTGATCCGGGCTAAGACACCTCACTTGAATTGCTGCGCGCATTGCCCGGCGCCGGTGCTGACGTCATCGAGCTTGGCATGCCGTTTACCGATCCGATGGCAGATGGCCCTGCCATCCAGGCCTCTTCCTTGCGGGCCCTCGGTGCCGGCCAGAACATGATCAAGACGCTGAAACTGGTCAGCGAATTTCGCGAGAGCGACAAAGACACACCGATTGTACTGATGGGCTATTACAATCCCATCTACATCTACGGGGTGGACCGGTTCATAAAAGATGCCAAGGCTGCCGGTGTTGATGGTCTCATCGTCGTTGATCTGCCGCCGGAGGAAGATCATGAGTTGTGCATCCCGGCGCTGGATAAGGGTTTGAACTTCATCCGGCTGGCCACACCGACAACCGACGACAAGCGCCTGCCGAAAGTGCTCACCAATACGTCCGGCTTTGTTTACTATGTGTCGGTAACCGGTATTACCGGCTCCAAGGCGCCGGACATTTCACGGGTCAATGAGGCAGTTGCCCGGATCAAACGGCACACCGATTTGCCGGTCGCAGTTGGTTTCGGGGTCAGGACGGCGGAACAGGCCGCCGGTATTGCATCCGGTGCGGACGGCGTGGTGGTTGGCTCAGCCCTGGTCAACACCATCAAGGAAAGCCTGGACGAAAACGGAACTGCAACGGGCACAACCGTCGCCAATGTGCTAGAGCTTGTCAGTGAACTGGCACAAGGTGTGCGTCAGGGCAGCAACGGGTAGGTAGGCGGTCATGAACTGGATCAAGAACTTCGTCAGGCCGAAGATCAGCGGTATTCTCGGCACAAAGCGCGATGTACCGGAAAACATGTGGGTGAAATGCCCGGAAACCGGCGAGATGGTGTTCTACCGCGATCTGGAGGCCAACCAGTTCGTTATTCCGCGCTCAGGTTATCACATGCGCATGGCGCCTGAAGCCCGCCTGAAGCATACATTCGACGACAAAAAGTGGACTGATATAGCCCTGCCGGACGTGGTGGTTGATCCGCTGAAATTCCGTGATGAGCGCAAGTACGCCGACAGGCTTAAGGAAGCGCGCGCCAAGGCCGACCGCAAGGACGCCATTGTTGCCGCTCGCGGCCATATTGACGGGCTCGAGGCGATAGCTGTGGTGCAGGATTTTGCCTTCATGGGCGGGTCGCTGGGCATGGCTGCAGGCGAGGGTATTGTCACTGCCATGTTCGAAGCGGCAGACAACAAGCTGCCGTTGATCTTGTACGCAGCATCAGGCGGCGCGCGCATGCAGGAAGGCATCCTGTCATTGATGCAGCTGCCGCGCACGACGGTTGGCGTGCAGCGGCTACGCGAGGCAGGCGTGCCCTACATTGTCGTGCTGACCCACCCGACCACCGGTGGTGTCACGGCGTCCTACGCCATGCTGGGCGACGTTCACATTGCAGAACCAGGTGCGCTGATCGGTTTTGCCGGTCCGCGCGTCATCGAGCAGACCATCCGCGAAAAACTCCCCGACGGGTTCCAGCGTTCCGAGTATCTGCGAGAACATGGCATGGTCGACATGGTCGTGCACCGCCATGAACTGCGCGCCACATTGTCGAACGTGCTGCATATGCTGATGAAGCAGCCGACACCTGCCCGGGCTGTACAATTGCCGGCGCCGGAAGCACCTCAAACCGAAGCAGTACCAGCCGACACCGGAGCGTGATCCGACATGGCCGTCAGTGATGCCATCCTGATGCGGCTGCTTGAGCTGCATCCCAAAATAATTGATCTGTCCCTGGACAGGATGTGGCGACTGCTCGAGGCGCTGGGAAACCCGCATCTGTCGCTGCCGCCGGTTGTGCATATCGCCGGCACCAACGGCAAGGGTTCCACGCTTGCCAGCATGCGCGCCATGATCGAGGCGGCCGGCCTGAGCGCACATGCCTATACCTCACCGCATCTCGTCAGGTTTCATGAGCGCATCTTGCTGGGAGCGCCCGGTGGCGGTAGCCTGATTGGCGAACAGGTGCTGGTCGACCTGCTGGAGGAATGCGAACAGGCCAACAAGACGGAGCCGATAACCTTCTTTGAGATAACCACGGCTGCCGCCATGCTGGCGTTTGCCCGCACGCCGGCAGATTATGTGCTTCTGGAAGTGGGACTTGGCGGCAGGCTGGACGCCACCAATGTTATTGCCGACCCGGCGGTCAGCGTGATCACACCGGTTGCCATGGACCATGAACAGTATCTCGGCGATACACTGGCGAAAATCGCTGGTGAAAAGGCCGGTATCCTGAAACCGGGACGACCTGCCTGTATCGGTATTCAACAGGGCGAGGCACAGGCTGCCATCGAAACCGTCGCGGCCAAAGTCGGTGCCGAACTGAAAGTCGCCAACCAGGATTTTCAGTGTTTTGAACAGTACGGGCGCATGGTGTTTCAGGACGAAAACGGCTTGCTTGACCTTGACCTGCCATCGCTTTCCGGGCGTTTTCAGATCGACAATGCGGGCCTTGCGATCGCAGCCATAAGAACCCTGGACGACAAGCGCATTACCGCCGACCACATCGCTGCCGGTCTGGCAAATGTGAAATGGTCAGCCCGGATGGAACGGCTCGAGCCGGGCTTCCTGCACACGCTGGTGCCTGCCGGTACTGAAATATGGCTTGATGGTGGGCATAACCCGTCTGCCGGGCGCGCAGTGGCGGCGGCGCTGGCAGACCTCGATGATCACGCACCGCGCCCGCTCATGCTGGTGACCGGCATGCTCAATGCAAAACGTGCCGATGGTTATCTCGGCCCGTTTGCCGGTCTGGTGCAAAAGGTCATGGCTATTGCCATCCCGGGTGAGGACAACACCATCCCGGCTGTTGAACTGGCCCGCTCGGCAATCGCGGCCGGTCTCGATGCCAGGCCCTATGGCAGCCTTGAGCATGCTCTGCGGGCTGCCGGTGAGATCGCCGGGGGCGACACGCCCGCCCGCATTGTCATTGGTGGGTCATTGTACCTTGCCGGCAATGTGCTGGCGCTGCACCGGGATGAAACACCAAGCCAGGTTTCAGGGACGGCACGCAGGTAGAGCGCGATCTTGAGTTCAACAAAACCGCGCTCTACCGTAATTATTTCAATTTCAAGCAGTTAATCGAGGGTCAGATTGATGCCTTGATCCACTCGGCAATCTTGCCTTTTGGATTGGCGCCGACCTGGGTCGATGCCACTTCACCGCCCTTGAACACCATGAGGGTTGGAATGCCGCGCACTCCGAACTTCGATGGTACAGACGGGTTTTCGTCAATATTGATCTTGACGATTTTGACGTCCGAGCCGAGTTCGTCTGACAATTCTTCCAAAGACGGGCCGATCATCTTGCACGGACCGCACCATTCAGCCCAGAAATCCACCACTACGGGCGTATCTGACTTGATTACATCGTCTTCGAATGAGGCATCCGTGACAGCGTTCGTTGCCATGTTGCAAAACCTTTCTTAAGAGAGATTGCCCTGAACTCGAGAGAATCGGCGTCAGTGCAAGAGTTATACGTGTTGAACAAGTAGGTATTGACCCGACGCGGGTCAAGTCTCGAAGCCTAATACCAAAGGAAGTAATTATTGACTCATTTGACCGATTTTTTCGCGTTTGCTGGCTAGGCAGGCTTCACGCAATGGTCTGTCTGACCACAAGTGGAGCATAACGACGCCCAGCGGACGCGAAAAACCGGCCTTCGGTGGGCCAAATCCGTCCATCTGGTGCGTTGCGGCGCTTGCCCGATGCGACCCACATCGCGCTGCGCGCCACGCCTGCCAGAGTGAACGGATTTGACTCCATCAAATGAGTCAATAATTACTTCCTTTGGTATAACGTTTACACTGTTGTGATCGCCGATCCCTGCCAGGCCTCGTCCAGCATAGCGTTCGGTACCGGCATAAGGGCAGGGGCGTCCGTCCATAACAGGGCGCATTCTATGGCACGGCCCGGATATACCCGCTCCAGCGCCTTGGCGTAAGCCGCAAGTTGGCGCAGATAGATCCCGGGTACGTCATTGACGCTGTCGGGCGGCGGACGATTGGTTTTGAAATCCACCACCAGCACCCGGTCAGGCTCAACCAGCAGCCGGTCTATCTGTCCTGTCAGGCCGAGCCTGTCCTGATCCGGCAGATCGATCATGGCGGCAATCGACACTTCAGGCCGTGCGGCGGCGGAAAATACACCGGCAAATCGCTCATCGGTAAACAGGGCCATGATTTCCGACACGGTCGCATCACGCTCATGCTCAGGGACGCCGTTTGCCGCCAGGAATCTCCGGGCAGCGGGTTCACGCTGCTCGTCGGCAAGTTCCGGCAGCGATTGCAGCAGCCGGTGCACCAACTGGCCCCTGCGGAACCGGGTATCGGCGCGCGGGGCCAATGGCGACAACGCGGTTTCGCTGCTCCAGCCCTCGTCTGTTTCTCCGGCGGCGTCCATGCGTGACGGAGCCAGCCAGCGACTGGGCGCAACGACACTGCGTGCCTTTACATGCGCCCAGTCAGGCGGTGCACTTGCCTGGGCTGCATCGCCGCTGGAGCTTTCCTTGTCGTCGCTGACTTGCGGTTCGCCGGCCCGCCAGGTGCAAAAACCTTCACTGTCGACATGCTGCTGCAGCAAGGGAGTTTCACCGCCTGTCAGTGCTGCATGCATCATGGCATACCAACTGGCGCTTGGCGCCTCGGCCTGTGCCGTCTTGCTTTTCGGTTTGACGAAACCGCACACATAAAGCCGGTAACGCGCCCTGGTCATCGCCACGTAGAGCAGCCGGTTGTACTCTTCCATCAGGCCTCCAAAGGCCTTGGCCTTCAGTGCATCCGTGACGTTTGTGGCGTAGTCCGATTTCAGCCGCCATATCGGGATATTGCCATCTGTGAACAGGACACTATCGATCTTCCTGGTCTCTGGCGCTGAACAGGTATCCGGCAGGAATACAATCGGCGCTTCCAGACCTTTCGCACCGTGTACCGTCATGACCCGCACTTCACCACCAGCCTGGTCCATGTCGCGGCGGATATCGGCCTGGGTCGCTTCAAGCCACGCCAGGAATCCGGCCAGTGACGGCGCGTGCTGCTGTTCATATTCAAGAGCCAGTTGTAAAAAGGCATCTATCGGATCAGCGGCTTCCGGTCCAAGCCCGCCGAGCAGGGCGCGCCTGCCGCCATCGCGCGACAAAACCGCTGAATAGAAGTCGAATACACTTGATCTTGCGGCCAGGTAGCGCCAGCGGGCCAGTTGATCACAGGCGCTGGTATAGGGTTTGCCTGCCTCGGCGGCATTTTCCAGCCTGTCCCGGATGCTGCCGGTTTCGCGTTTGTGGGCTAAACCAAACAGGTCATTGTCATCGTCAAACCGCGTGACACCGTCATCATGGGTAAACAGCGGGCTTTTCAAGACACCGGCCAGGTTGAGGTCATCCTGTGGCAGAATGCAGACCTGCGCCAGTGCCATCAGATCCTGGATTGCGATGTGATCGAGCAGCTTCAGCCGGTCGGCACCGGCAACCGGCACACCGGCCTCCTTGAGGGCCCGCACGATTGCCGCCATCAGGTATGATCGCTGGCGCACCAGAATGAGAATGTCTGATGGCATGACCGGTCGATCCTGCTTCAACATTTCAGGCGAACGGGCTTGCGTCCATTGTGCAATAGTTGCCGCGATACGGCGTGCCATCACCAGATGTGGCGGGTCAGCAATCTCGCCTGACTTTGGCGCCCAGTGCTGAACATCGTCATCCGACTGCCCGCGCTCGAGGTCCCAGATCTCGACCAGTCCCTGTTCGCCTTTGCGGATCGGCAAATGCCGGACTTCGGGCTGGACTTCAGAGGTCACGCCCCGGCTTGCATCATCCCGTTTGAACACCAGGTCAACAGCGCGCAGCACCACTTCGCTGGAGCGGAAGGAGTGTTCGAGCGGGACTTCGCGATAGGTCTCTCCGGCATTGCTGATAAGCGCCTCGTAAAGACCGGCCTGCCTCTCGAACTGCTTTGGATCAGCGCCCTGGAACGAATAGATCGACTGCTTGCGGTCACCCACGGCGAACATGGTTCTTCGCGACCCGTCGCGTGCGCCTTCGCCGGCAAAAAACTCTTCCGTCAGCGCGTTGATGATCTGCCATTGATCGGGGCTGGTATCCTGGGCTTCATCTATCAGAATGTGGTCCAGCCCGCCGTCGAGCTTGTACAGCACCCAGGCGGCGTCGGCATTGTGGTGTAAAAGATCAACCGTTTGATGTATCAGGTCCTCGAAGTCATAAGCCGCAAGGTTTTGTTTCAGCTTGTTGAAGGTGGCGAGGATCTCCAGCCCGAGATAGACCAGTGCATTGGTGGAGTGGACGATCAACAGTGCATTGATGCTTTCCAGTGCCGTTAGCAGCAGTTCGCGCATGCTCAGCAATGCTTCACGGCATTCCGGATGCCGCTCGTCCAGTTTCTTGGTCACCAGCGCCGTATCACCCTTTGGTTGGCCTTTGCCGGTGAGCGCAATCTGCCTGGCAATTGACAAGACGTCCTGCTGGGACTGTGCCGCCAGAATTTGGGTAATCAGTGCTGCCTGTTTCGTATTTGTCACCGCGGCGTCAGTTGCCATCAGTGTGGCCGCGTGCTGCAGGGCGGTTTTGTCGAGCCGGGCAGCGAAGTCTTGTGCAATGTCCAGCGGCGTCTCTTCGCCGGTCAGACCGAATAGGTGGTTGAGCCGCGCGGTTAGCCGCGGAAACGTCTCCTCGCTACCAAAGGCGGCCAGCAGCTTGCTGGCATGCGTCTGCAATTCGTGAAGCAGGCCGGAAAATGCCTGTTCATTGGCAAATGGTGTAATCGTCGACACGGCCTCCCGGATCCTGTCGTCATCGCGGGTCAGGACCTGCGCACGCGCCAGCGCCATCAGATCGCGGCTGTCGGTTGTGCTCAGCACATGGAAACCGGGCACCACACCGGCTTCAATCGGGAAGCGCTGCAGCAGGCGTTCGCAGAAGGCGTGGATGGTCTGGACCTTCAGGCCGCCGGGTGTTTCAAGGGCACGGGTGAAAAGCCTGCGTGCCTCGTCCAGGTTGTGTATTTCCATATCGGATTGCGCAACATCCCTGCGGATCAGTTCGGTCAGTTCACGATCATCCCTGGCAATCCAGCCTGACAGTTTGTCAAACAGGCGTTCTGACATTTCAGCCGCGGCCGCACGGGTATAGGTCAGACACAGAATGCGTTCGGGCTGCACCCCGTTGAGCAGCAGCCGGATCACCCGTCCAACCAGCACATGGGTTTTGCCGGCACCGGCATTTGCCGGCACGAACGCCGAGACGTCAGGTCCTGATGCGAGGTCCTGCTGCTGCCTGGCCGTGTCGAATTCCGTTGATGCGCTCATTCGCCGTCCCCGGCATCTGACCCGTAGTCGCTGCCCTGGCCCCATTCGCGCCACCGTGACAGGTGGTCATAGTCGCCCTTGCGGTTCCATGCCTCCTCTCCTGCCCGGGCCGGATAGCCCTGTGTGGCGCTCAGATAGCTGGCAATCAGAGAGCGCACACCGTCGGCAGCTTTTTCAATTTCGTCTGCAATATCCACCTTGCCCGACGGCCCGATCAGGGCTCCGGGCGGATCACCGCCGGACAGGCGAATGTACAAGAGTTCTGAAACCTGCGTGGCGGGCAATTTCCCATACCCGCCCTGCTGGGCAATCCAGCCTTCCAGGTAGAGCTGCGGCTTGTAACTCTTGCGTTGCCTGCCGTTTTTGTCATGGAGAGCCATCAGGCTGGCACCGCCGGTCTTGTAATCAACAATGCGAAGCGATCCTGACTGCATCCGGTCAACTCGATCCGCCCGCGCTGTGAGATGGACATCTTCGCCATTAACCTGGAAGGCGTGCGCTCCCTCCAGTTCGGTGAACTGGGCGGCGACATCCTGGCGTAGTGCAGCCTCTTGTTCGCAGAACCAGTCGGTCATGCGCCATACCTGCGGCAGCCAGAGTGCCCGCAGGGCGGGATCGGTTGCAAACTCGCCAATGAGTTTCACCGCAATGTCGCGCATGATGGCGGGTGCGTCATCAGGCATGGCGCCCGGATACTGGTCGGTGAAGCTCTCCACAACGGCATGAACAAGCTGGCCGCGCTCAGCCGCACCCGGCTCGCGATCAAGCGGTGGCAGCGGTTTCAGTCTCAGGATGGCATTTGCATACAGCCAGTAGGGGTCCTGCATCAGCCGCTCGACCCGCGAAACCGAATATCGCCGTGGCCGTGCCGCAACCGGTGGCACCGGCCTTGGCGGCCCTGCGGCGGCCGGTTTTTCACCGCTTGCCATCTTCGCATGCCAGTCCAGTCCCAGCGCCCAGCCTGCCCAGTCGGTTGCCGGGTCAGGCGTGAGTGCGTCCTCAAGCCCTGCCGCTGCCAGCACCGCTCGCAACCTCAACAGCCAGCGCGACGCCACCGCAGGTGTGCCATTGACCTTGCGGGCCCAGGTCAAAACCACAGTGTCGGCACCAAGCCCCTGCACGAAATCATGTGCCGCCAGACCCAACCTGCGCTCCGGCAGCTGCAGGCCGACAGCCAGGTGCTGCGGACGCGACAGCCAGGGTCCCGGATCAGCGTCACCCGGCCAGGTGCCCTCGTTCAGGCCACCGAGAATAACCTGTTCCGTCTGCACCAGACGGGCCTCCAGCAAGCCCAGTATCTGCAGTTTTGGATGCAGCGGATATCGCCTGCGCACCGGCACCGTGCGCAACGTGTCGGTAATGAAACTGCAGTAATCCGCATGAGGCATCGCGGGCGCGGCGGCTGCATGATCGAGCAATTCGCGCAAGGTTTCCGACAGCGCATTACCCGCTTCACCGGTCCATAATCTGTCAGTAACACCGCTGGCCCCGGCGCTCAGGGCCTCGGCAACTGAAATATGGGCGTTGAGCAAACCGGCCAGCGGGCTGCTGTTACCTGTGCCCGACAGGTCCAGCAACGGCGCCATGATTTGCTCAAGCCGCGCCGCCACGGTGGACAGACCGTCCCATTGTTCGGGTGAAATATTCTTGGCCAGCGGATGAGCAAACATGTCCTTTGCCAGTGTCCTTGCCTGTGAAATGCGCGCTGCAAGGCCGCGCAACTGATGACCGCCGGGTATTTGCCTGAACAGGGCAATTTCCAGTATTTTCGCCAATGAACGCATGTCGGTTCCGGCAACCAGCTCATCTGTCATCAGGCTGTGACCAAGCAGGGCGACCATGTCATGGGCCCGTGCGGACGGTGCACATACCTCACCCACCAGCCGGAAGAAAATGCCCTGTTCGGTGCCGGCCAGCGGTTCGCCCGCACTGTCGTCGACATGAATGTCCCAGCGCGCCAGTTCGGATGCGACCCGGCGGGCCAGTTGCCGGTCCGGTGTTATCAGTGAACACGCGCGCTGTTCATCGTGCGCCTGGCGCATCAGCATCGCGATCATCAACGCCTGCTCGCGCAGTTCAGGGCACACCAGTTCAGAAATAGTCCCACACGCAAGCTCGAATTCGGTACGCCAGCTTGCGAGATCCTTCCACAAATGGGTCGCCTCGCTGGGCCGCATCGTCTCGGACGCCAGCAGGGCACGGGCCTGTCCGGTTTCGGTGACGCGCACGCCCGGCAGGTCCGGCACATCGGCTCGCTCAACACCGATTTTCTCAATCAGTTCCTTCATGCCGTACTGGGGAT
>JABDRA010000592.1 GCA_013041995.1 Anderseniella sp.
CGCCAAGTCCAAAGGAGAAAAAAATGAACTCGAATAAGATCACCCCGATCATTTTGGCAGGCGGCGCAGGCACGCGCCTGTGGCCGGTTTCACGCGAAGAGACCCCGAAACAGTTTTGCCGGCTGCTTGCTGGAGGAAGCCTGTTCCAGGCAACCCTCGCCAGAGTATCTGATGAAAGTGTTTTCAGCGCTCCAATCATCGTAACCGGCGCCCAATACGCGAGCGTTGCCGAACAGCAACTCGTCGAAAGCAGCGTAACACCAGCAGCGATCATATGTGAACCAGTCGGCCGTGATACCGCGCCGGCAATCGCCGCAGCTTTGCTGGCCTCACTCTCGCCTGCGAACGCGCAGAACTACCTGGTGTTGCCGTCTGACCATGCGGTTGAAGATGAGACTGCACTGGTGGCGGCTGTTACCGCCGGGGCCGATCTGATCCGCCGCAGCAGTGCCTATCTGGTAACCTTCGGTATCAAACCAAGCGGCCCCGAAACCGGCTTCGGCTATATACAAGCAGAAGCCCGCGAACTGAGCCCGGGCACCTACCCGGTCAGGCGCTTCGTGGAAAAACCGGATGAAACCCAGGCAGCAGAATTGTTGACCGAGGCGTCGACATGCTGGAATGCGGGCATCTTTCTGTTCAATGGCCAGAAAATGCTGGCGGAAATGGAACGTTATTCGCCGGAAATTCTGCGCGCGATAGAGAACAGTCTTATGGACGCTGAGCAATCCGGCAAAAAACTGTTTCCTGCTATGGAGAGTTTCGCCAGGGCTCCCAAGCTGTCGATCGACTACGCAGTCATGGAACACACCAACAATGCTGTCGTTATCCCGGTTGATCCCGGCTGGAGCGATCTCGGCTCCTGGGGTGCCATGTGGGAACACGGCGCGCAGGATATCTCAAACAATGTTCTGGCAGGTGACGTGCTGGCTGTAAACAGTACAGGCTCCCTGATCCAAAGCAGCGGTCCTATGGTGGCAGTTGCCGGTGTCAGCGACATCGTCGTTGTTGCCAACAAGGATGCCGTACTGGTTGCACACCGTGATGACGCACAGTCCGTCAAGTCGTTGGTGGAAACCATGAAAGCCGACGAGCGCTGCGAGCAGAAACGCCATGCCGGAGAAGACCGCCCGTGGGGAAGATTCGATTCGCTCGACCGTGGCCAGAACCATCAGGTCAAGCGGATCCGGGTAGACCCCGGCGGACAGCTATCCCTGCAGTATCACCATCACCGTGCAGAACACTGGATTATCATCGCCGGCATGGCCCAGGTGACAATTGGCAAACGTGTCATGACCCTTGGCCCGTGTGAGCAGGCCTTCATTCCTCAAGGTGAAGTGCACCGGCTTGAGAATCCGGGTGATGAGCCTGTCGAACTTATCGAAGTCCAGCATGGCGACTACTTCGGTGAAGACGATATCGTGCGCCTTGAAGATGTCTACGGCCGGGAACAGATACCTGCCGCAGCACACACAACCGACATTGCAGCCTAGGAGGGCCTTATGGACCAAATTTACCTTTTTGACGTGGATGGCACCCTGACCGAACCCCGCCACCCCATCGATCCGGATTTCGGCCGCTTTTTTGGACGCTTTTGCCGAACCCATCCTGTCTATCTGGTGTCCGGCAGTGACCTGCCGAAGCTGCAGGAGCAACTGCCCAGGTCAATCATCGCCAGTGCGAACGGCGTTTTCTCCTGTTCTGCGGCAGAACTCTGGGTGGACGGCAAGACGATCTACCAGATGGATCATGAATTCCCGAAGGAACTCATCGAGGCGCTGGAAAGTTTCGTCGAACTAAGTTGCTATCCGCGCCGGTTCGGCAATCACATCGAGTACCGGACGGGTATGTTGAATGTAAGCGTCGTCGGCCGAAACGCGCAAAAGAGTGATCGCCAGACCTATTTTGCCTGGGACAGGCAAGAAGAGGAACGAGCAGGGTTCATCAAGCTTTTCGTTGAGACATTTTCCGAATACGAGGCGTCCGCAGGTGGTGAAATCAGTATCGACATCGTGCCAAAAGGCTGGAACAAGTCACGCGCCCTGGCCGTCCTGAAACAGGATGCCCCAACCGGGACCATCACTTTCTTCGGGGACCGAATGGAGCCCGGTGGAAATGATTACCCGCTGGCCGAGGCGCTGCGTAACGACTCACACCGGCATCGGGTGATGTCGGTTGAGAACTTCAATGAAACCTGGGACCTGCTCAAAACTGTCAGGTCCCCGCGCAACGAGATTCTCCGACAGGCTTCCTGAACAATCAGCACCAGCACAGCCTGAAACACTTCGGCGGACCTTTGTGTCCGCCGCTTTTTTTGGCTCAGGGGTCGTCGCGCGTCCATTCCTCGCGCTTGCGGTACAAGGTGGATGGGCTCATCTTCAGGACTTTTGAGGCCTTCGGAACACTGCCTCCGCAATAATCGAACGTCGCCATCACTACGTCCCGCTCCAGTTCCGCAAATGTACGGCCAAGCATGACGCGTACCATCTTGTTCCGGTCACCAACCACAGCAGATGGGACAGACGCCGCCTGGCCTGCCGTTTCCCGGAAAACGCCGGGAGACAGTGGCGTGGTGTCCTGTTTCGGCAATGAAGACGACCTGCCGGGGGCCCCCAGCCGGATCATGTCCGCATCCAGAACTTCACCGTCATTAAGCACGATCGCATTGCGGATCACGTTTTGCAGTTCACGCACATTGCCAGGCCAGCCATGAGCCAACAGCTTGTCCTCTGCCTGCACGGAAAATCCCGTGAAAGGTTTGCCCTCTTCCTGGGCGAAAGTTTCCAGAAAGACCTGTGCGATTTCCAGTACATCCGCGTCGCGGTCTCGCAGCGGCGGTAGATGGATCGGCAGAACATGCAGACGGTAATACAGGTCTTCGCGAAACCGGCCCTGCTCAACTTCCTCGTAGGGATCCCTGTTGGTGGCGCATATGACACGCACATCCACCGACATGACCGCATCACTGCCGACCCGTTGCACTGTGCCGGTTTGCAGGAATCGCAGCAGCTTGGTCTGCAGGTCAATATCCATCTCACAGATTTCATCAAGAAACAGCGTACCGCCATTGGCCGCAGCCGCAGCCCCTTCCCGGTCCCCGTTTGCCCCGGTAAAGGCTCCCTTGACATGGCCGAATATCTCGGACTCGATCAGGTCCCGCGGAATGGCGGCACAGTTAAGCGCCACAAACGATTTGCCGGCCCTTGGCCCCGATTTGTGTATCGCTTCCGCGCAAACCTCCTTGCCGGTCCCGCTTTCACCCGTAATGAAGGCTGTTGCCTTTGACCGGGCCACGTTCTCGATCATCTTGAACACACCGAGCATGACCGGAGATTTGCCGATGAAACCGTGGAAATTGCCGTCGGCAAAATCATTTCTTATTTCCGCAATCGCTTCATGCAACTGCTCCCGCTCACAGGCATTGCGTACAGTGGTAATGATGCGTTCTTCGGCCACCGGCTTGACGATGAAGTCATAGGCGCCTGCCCGCATCGCATCGACAGCGGTCTTGATGGACCCGCTACCGGTGACCACAACCACGGTAACCGGCATTTTCTGTTCCGTAACGTGATTGAGAATTGCGATACCGTTTGCATCCGGCAAATTCAGGTCCAGGACCATTGCCTGGAACTTGCCCTCCTCGAGGGCAGCAAGGGCAGCTTTGCCCGTATCCACGTGCTGGCAGTCAAAGCCTGACTTTTCCAGCCAGTCCTTGTAAACGACGGCGAGAGAAAAGGCGTCTTCAACTAACAAGACCTTTTGTTTTGTCTTTGGCATTCGCGCCTCGCGATTCAATTTGAGTTTCAGTCTGCCCGCGCAGCCATTTCATTAAGGGCCTTCAAGGTTAGCTCACAAAGCTTTCCCAGTTCTTGCGCCAGTTCGAGGGCACGTTCCGGTTTGTCGCCCCGGGCATATGTGTTGACTCTGGCAGCGAGCGCCTGCAGTGCACTTGCACCGAAGGTACCGGCTACGCCCTTAATGGAGTGGCTGGATTTCTCCAGGCTCTGGATATCCTGTTTCTCTGACGCTTCCACAACCTGACTGGTCCAGGTTTCCAGTTCGGAACCAAAAGCAGACAAAGCATTTTTGCGCGTGTCCGGAGACATGCCGCCGACCACCGTGTTGAAGACACTCATGTCGAAACAAGCCCCGTCCTCCGGGTTGCGCTCGCGGACAGCTGACCCATTCTTGCGCGATTCCGAATGACGGGAAATGGCACGAGCGAGTTGCAGACGGGACACCGGCTTGGCGACAAATTCATCCATGCCGGCAGTCAGGGCGGTTTGCCGATCCTCGTCAAGGGCATAAGCGGTCAGGGCAATGATGGGGATTTGCGAAACATCGCCGTCCAGTGCGCGAATATGTTTGGTGGCTTCGAGGCCATCCATCTCCGGCATGGAGATATCCATCAGCACCACATCGTAAGGCCGGTCCTGCACGGAATCGATCACCTCAATGCCGTTACCGACGATATCGACAAGGCAACCCAGCCGCTCCAGCATATTCCCGATGACCAGCTGGTTGGTGGTATTGTCCTCCGCCAACAACACCCTGAGCTGGTCCACGGCAGGAATGTCCTCATCGCTTTCAAGCTCATCAAACGGCACCGCATCGGAGGCGTCGGCAATCTTCATCGGCAGGTCAAACCAGAAAGTGCTTCCCTTTCCGGGCCTGCTCTTGAAATCAATTTCACCGCCCATGTTGAGAACCAGCGATTTGGATATTGCCAACCCCAGGCCGGTACCGCCGAATTTGCGGGAATAGGATGCATCCAGCATGGAAAATTCAGCGAAAAGTTCATCATGGTTCTGTTTCGGAATTCCGATCCCGGTGTCTTTGACGGAAAATCGGATCGTCGATACACCAGCCTTTCGCGCTTGCTGGCTGACGGCAATCTCAACCTGCCCGCCTTCGGAGAATTTGATAGCATTCCACGTCAGGTTGAGCAGGATCTGGCGGATTCGTCCTGCGTCTCCTGCCACCGCTTCCGGCACATTCCTGCCGATCTTGATCCTGAGATCGACGGTGTTTTCCCTGGCCCGCTGGGACACCAGACTCTCGACGCCGTTGATCAGCGAATCGACCAGGAACACTTCCTCATCCAGATCAAGCCGGCCTGCCTCCAGTTTTGAAAAGTCCAGGATGTCATTTATAATGGTCAGCAGTGCCTTGCCGGAAACACGCGCCGTCCGGATCAGACGCTGTTGTTCTGTCCTGTCGGTCTCATCGCCCAGCAGGCCAAGTATGCCCAGTACACCGTTCAGGGGTGTGCGAATTTCATGCGACATCATCGCCAGGAAACTCGCTTTCGCCCGGTTTGCGATTTCTGCCCGGTCTCTTTCCTGCAATATTTGCGCCTCGGCCGCCTTCTTTTCGGTGACATCCCTTGCATAGCCTAAAAAGATGGGGCCTTCCGGCCCTTCAGCCTGCTGGATTGCAAGCTCGATCATGAATTCATGGCCTTCGGCATGCAGCGCCTCAATCTCGATCCTTTGACCGATCAGCGGGCCTTCCCCGGTGTTGAGGAAATGGTTTATCGCTGTTTCGTGGGCATTGCGGTAGCGGTGTGGAATGATAAATTCGGACATCATCCGGCCAACCACATTGTCGCGCTTGAAACCGAAGATCTGTTCGGCCGCCGGGTTGAATTCCATAACTTCCCCATGGTCGTTGATCACGATGATAGCATCAAGCGCCGATCGGACTGTTGTCCTCAACTGCTCCTCGCTGCGCTTCAATTTTACTTCGCGCTCTTTCAGTTCGGTGATATCAACCCGGAAACCAACTGTGCCGCCGTCGCCGGTTCCGCGTTCGATGATGCGCAGCCACTGGCCATCGCCCAGGTGCTGTTCCACCATCCCGGATTTCTCCCGATGCGCGGCAATTCGTTCTTCTACCCAGGCATCAAGCGATTTTCCCTGGAGATTGTACTGTCCCGCCTCGGCTCCCTTTCGGATAATGTCTTCGAACGTGTTACCCGGCTTGATATGATCGGCACTGGCGGCATAAATCTGCTTGTACTTCTGGTTCGAGACGACGAGGCGATCATTCTTGTCGTATAGTACGAAACCATCAGGCAGTGCCTCGATCGCATCAATGAGCCGCTTGTTGCTGGCTTCCGCGGCGAGATTGGCCTGTTCCAGCGCTTCGTTCTGTTCGACCGCCGACGAAGCAAGAGACCGGACCTCCTCATGCACGCGGCGATAGCGCCGGATGAGCAGCGCCAGCAGAGCCGTCGTCAACAGGAAGACCAGCACCAGGAACAGGGAAATCTTCTTCAGGCTGTCCGGCATGGTGGTGCCGGCGGCACTGCCTGCCTGAGAGATGACCAGCGCTCCGCGCACATCACCCACCTTCCAGTCCCGTTTCGGTGAGTCTGGGCGCGTATTGTGACAGGCAACGCAGGTTTCCTCCATGATCACCGGAGTGGCGTAATTGAAGGCCTGCATTTCCGAGCCGACGCCGTTGTCAAAAAATTCCTTTTGCCTACCCCCGTCAAATGCCGCCAGGGCACGCTTTTCGAAGTCGGACAGTTTCCTGTCTTTGCGCAACGGAAACGGATATTCGCTGACCAGCTTAAAATTCGATCCGGTACCGTCAGATGCGAACTGTCTGGACAGTTCGATTGTCAGCGTGGCCGGCAAAGGAATAGCGTTGTCAGTTGTACGAAAATCGTGCGTGACCGTGAGACCTGCGAGGTCCTGAACCCGCGAAACAACCTCATTTGAGTAAAATTTTTGAACAGCCGCAATAAGTTGCGCGTTAGTTCTTGCCGATTCCAGTAGAATTTTCTGGCGTACTTCGCCGGTATGCAGCTGAACCAGGTAGAATATGACCCCGCCCGAAATGAACAAGAATGCCACGAGGGCCCAGAAAATCTTGTTGAAGCCAATACTTTTCATTGTGGATCACGCTCTTTCGGAACTGCTGCAACTTCCAACAAAGTACCGGACTGTACAACTAGAGTATGAACAACGTCTGCACGAAGGGGATCCAACCGGTTTCAGGAAGAACCGCATTAGTGGAAAATGAGTCATTGGTCGCCAGCCCAAGTTTCTGGCCGAGTTCTGTCATAACCCGATGGCGGCGTGACATCCTGAGGTCCACACCATTTGCCCGTTGCACTACATGAGCTAACGTCAGCCTGCAACTGAGCGGTTTTTGTTGCCTGCCCACTCGCCAAAGACAGCTTACCCCCTAAAATTAGGGCATAAGCCGTCACACAATCAGGCGCAGGCGGAATGGCACTGTGAGCCTACGTCTGGGTTCAGTGTAAAACAAAACCTCGGGTTTGTGAGCCGCGAGGGTGCTTGCGTGGCTTTTGCCTTTCTCTCACCCGATCCAGCGTTGCCTAGCCAACGCAAACCTCAGGAATGTCAGCACCAAACTGTCCAGCCCGTTGGTGATTGCTGCGCCAACCGGGAAGGACGTGGCGATGAGAACTGTTGCCATCATCATGAGGAGATGGCTGTGTTGTGCTCGTCGGTTCGTCGTGCTCCTTGCCTGATGGCGTTCTCCAAATAATGCAATCTTGGCTATTGTCTTCTCCTCAAGGTCGGCAGAAGCCTCATTAAAGGGCTTCGCCGTTTCGAGCGTGGCACCGCTTGTGCGATGGATTAGTACGCCACGGTGACCTGTTGCCGTGGCAGGAGATCAACAACTAACAGCTCACTCACGCCCGATCTGTACCCTGTCCAGCTCAGATGCCTCACTGGTATCGGCAAACACGTCCTCTGAGATCAGCTTCGACGTCACCGCGTCCAGATAGCTCCTGAGCTCACCATCGAGTTCGCAGAACTCCGGCCAAAGCACCTGGTCGCAAAACGATGCAGGCAACCGCAACATCACGGTTGTCAGGCGCTGGCGCCGGTAACGATAGGGCTCAAGCCCATAGCGCCGGCACAACGCCAGGAACAATCGGCGAGACCACTCATCGCCAAGTGAGAACTTCATCTCAACCGGAGCCTCAAGCTCAGCCTCAGCCTTCAGCCTCGCCCGCAACCGCGACAACGCGGCTTCAGCGGCATCACGCTCGCCCGGCGTGCCCGCCCCCGCATAAAGCGCCTCGATCTTGCGAAGCTTCTCGCGAAGCCGTGCTTCCATGACAATCCCACCAAAAAACAGAGACGCCAACCAACATCACACCGCCGACGCGCAGTCAATGCGGGGAAACCTCAAGTCAATGCAAAAATCCATGGGGCTGTGGCACCGCTTACCTTAAGTTTGCCGGGAAAAGTACAAGCTCCGAACAAAACCGGACAGTTCACTCTTGAAATTGATATGTGCGAACAAGGCATCGCCTGGTTCTCTGACAGGGGGTCTGTTCCATACAGATTGAACATATCTGTTGCCGGTCGATTGACCAAGGCGATCCTGAAACTGACGGGAAGTTGATTACAATCACAGTGTCGGATCGGTTGCTTCCGTTGATCCTGCTAACATGCTTCTCTACCGCAAAGCTGCGCGGCAGTTCGCATGGAGTATCCGTGTTTAAAGGGTTCCTTGCTCCGAGTAACGATTTCCCTGATCATCAAAAACAGTTCCCTGTTCGCAAGAAAAACTTCCCTGTTACGATTTTTAGGGAAATCCATACGTAACACACTGTATTCAAAGTAGTTTTGTGGTGGCAAAAACCTAAAAGAGCCCTTTTTTGCAAAAATTCCCTGTATTTTCCCGGTAGAACAGGGAATACACACCTGAGACGAGTTCGCACTCGACTGGCTCCACCACCAGACAGTCAGGGACGTTGAGGCAGTTTCGCTTCAGCGTCCTTTTTGTTTAGAGATGTCCGAGGGTTACAGGTTCATTGCGCTGGAAGGTGGGGGCGGAAGACGCGAATGTGAGCGGATCTGTGATTCACTTGCTGGTTCGTCTCAGTTACCGGATTTCGGTTACCACACGTTTGGCTGGATGATGCGCCTTGAAGAACGGGGGGACTCAGGCGAAACCAAGCAGGTTCCGCTGCTCCTGCCAATTCAACGGTAATTCAGGAAGGCGGCGCATTCTGTCAGCTGTCAGTTCGACGGGCTGACGACCTTCAAGGATGGCTTGTGTAATATCTGGCGCCAGATAGGCAAAGCGCAGGGCTCGGCTGATCTTGTTTTTGTCGACCTCTTCTTCGGCTGCGAGTTCGAAGACTGAGGCGACTGACCCGGTGGTC
>JABDRA010000595.1 GCA_013041995.1 Anderseniella sp.
GGCCAAGGGCATGTCGCCGATGCGCGTGGTCGGCATTCACGCCCTGCGCAATGCGATGATACCGGTAATCACCACCATCGGCCTGCAGGTCGGCGTGTTGCTGGCCGGCGCCATTCTCACCGAGACGATCTTTTCGTGGCCGGGTATCGGCAAATGGATGGTCGACAGTATTTTCCGGCGCGACTACCCGTCGGTTCAGGGCGGTCTTTTGATGATTGCCGTGATCGTGATGACGGTGAATCTCATCGTCGACCTGCTGTACGGGCTGGTCAATCCGCGTATCCGGCATGTGAGGTGACGATATCATGAGCGAGCAAGCCATCGAAACCGCAACAGATACCCGAAGCACCGGCATGCGCGCGGTGTTGCAGGAGTTCTGGCACTATTTCAGTGAGAACCGCGGCGCGGTTATCGGCATGTGGTTTTTCATCGGCGTCTGCCTGGTCGCGCTGCTGGCCGATCTGATTGCGCCGCATGGTGCAACCGCGCAATACCGTGATGCATTGCTGACGCCGCCTGTGTGGCAGGAAGGCGGCGACTGGCGCTTCCTTCTGGGCACTGACGCGGTCGGCCGAGACATGCTCTCCCGCCTCATACACGGCAGCCGTTATTCGCTGTTCGTGGGGTGTATCGTTGTGGTCGGTGCCATGGCGGTCGGGGTGACGGTTGGCCTGATCGCCGGCTTCGTAGGCGGCGCCATCGATACCCTGATCATGCGACTGATGGATATCATCCTGTCATTCCCGAGCCTGCTGCTGGCCCTGGTGCTGGTTGCCATACTCGGCCCCAGCCTGACCAACGCCATGATTGCCATCGCCATTGTCCAGCAACCGCATTATGTGCGGCTGACGCGGGCAGCGGTTATGGGTGAGAGAAGCAAGGATTATGTAACGGCTGCCAGGGTTGCCGGTGTCAGGCCATTGCGGCTGATGTTCTATACCATCCTGCCCAATTGCATGGCGCCCCTGATTGTTCAGGCCGCTTTGTCGTTTTCCACGGCCATTCTTGATGCAGCGGCCCTCGGATTTCTGGGCATGGGCGCACAGCCGCCGACGCCGGAGTGGGGCACCATGCTGGCCGAGGCGCGAGAGTTCATCCTGCGTGCCTGGTGGGTGGTGACACTGCCCGGCCTTGCCATCCTGCTCACGGTGCTGGCCATCAACCTGATGGGTGACGGCCTGCGCGATGCGCTCGACCCGAAGCTGAAGCGGAGTTGAGGTGATGTATGGATCGACTTTCATAGGACCGGCACTGGTAGCCGCCGTCATTGCGGCTTTTGTCACCATGATCGGATGGTACGTGGCGTATCAGCGCGAGCGCCGGCTGGAAAACGGGCGGCGGGCGGAACGGATCAGGGATTGCAAGATCGCCTTGCGCGCGGAAATCAGCTGTCATGTGCCGCGCTGGATTCTGCAGGACGACACCATGCATGTTGAAGAGATGGCCCGCCAGATTCGATCTGGTACGGGTCAAAAGCCGCCTTTCACACCCTTTGTGCCGAAGGAAACCGGCAACCCGGCGTTCGAGGCAATTGTCGGTGAGATACAAATCCTGCCCGGCGATGTTATTGAACAGGTGATCCGGTATTATCAGCAGGTTGATGTGATCGCACAACTGGCCGAGGACATGCGCGGTCAACGCTATGCCGCGTTGGAGGCCGAACGCAAGATTGATGTTTACAGGGATTTTATTGAATTGCGCAGCGAAGCCGGACGACTGGCGATCGATGCAATAGATGCGCTGGAGCAGTCAAGTGACGACAAATAACTACTCAATAGCCGGGTTTTGGGCCTGTGGGACCGTTTATAGGCCGCATTGGCGGCATGGGAAGTGGTTTCGTACTCATGATTTTGTCTCCATACATCAAATAATACTACAAAGGTGAAAATTCAACAACAATGGCTCTTTTAGAGATTGAAAACCTGACAGTAGAATTTGCCACGGCAGGCGGTGCGTTTCGCGCCGTGGACGGGTTGTCGCTGAGCCTGGATGCCAGCGATGTGTTGGCTATTGTCGGTGAATCCGGGTCCGGAAAATCGGTTGCAATGCTGGCCATGATGGGCCTGTTGCCGTGGACCGCCACGGTAACGGCCGACCGGTTGAATTTTGACGGCAAGGACCTGCTCACCCTGTCGGCCCGCCAGCGCCGCGAGGTTGTTGGCAGGGACATTGCCATGATCTTCCAGGAGCCCATGTCGAGCCTCAATCCGTGTTTCACCGTTGGGTTTCAACTGGGTGAGGCCCTCAGGGTTCATCTGGGCATGTCACGGGCCGAATGCAAGGCGCGCAGCATTGAATTGCTGGATCTGGTCGGCATTCCGGCACCTGAAAAACGCCTCAGTGCGTTTCCCCATCAATTGTCAGGTGGCATGAGCCAGCGTGTCATGATTGCCATGGCGATTTCGTGCAATCCGAAACTGCTGATCGCCGATGAACCGACAACCGCGCTGGATGTGACCATTCAGGCGCAAATCCTCGATCTGCTGCTGAACCTGCAGCGCGAGACCGGTATGGGCCTGGTGCTCATTACCCATGACATGGGCGTCGTCGCCGAAACGGCGCAACGGGTCTCCGTGCAATATGCCGGACAGAAGGTTGAGGAACAGCCGGTGGTGGATCTGTTTTCCGAACCGCACCATCCCTATACCGCTGCCTTGCTGGCGGCGTTGCCGGAGCGAGCCACGTCACGGATGCTGCCGTCCATACCCGGTGTGGTGCCGGGTCAGTTCGACAGGCCGGACGGGTGCCTGTTTTCGCCACGGTGTACGTACGCCACCGATCGGTGCCGCACCCAATCACCGACCCGGGCACCCGCCGGCCTCGGCCTGGCGTTCTGCCATTATCCGTTGGTCAGGGGCGAGCCGCAAAACCATCCCGGAAACGGAGTGACGGCATGAGCGATGAAATCGTCCTGCGTGCAAACGATCTGAAAAAGCACTACATGCTGCCCGGCAGCCTGTACGCCAAACCGGCCGCGGTAAAGGCGCTGGACGGGATCAGCTTTGAGTTAAGCCGGAAAAAGACACTGGCGGTGGTGGGAGAATCCGGTTGCGGCAAGTCCACGCTGGCGCGCGTGGTGACCATGATCGAGGAACCCACGGCAGGATCGCTGCAGATTGCCGGTGAGGAACTGGCCGATGGCAACAAGGCTGTGCGCCGCAAACTGCGGCCCAAGGTGCAGATGGTTTTTCAAAATCCCTACGGTTCGCTCAATCCGCGCCAGAAAATCGGCTCTGCGCTGGAAGAGCCCTTGATGATGAACACGCCGCTGTCAAAGGCGGAAAGAGGCGACAAGGCAAAGGCCATGATGCAGGCCGTCGGCCTGCGCCCGGAACACTATGACCGTTATCCGCACATGTTTTCCGGCGGCCAGCGCCAGCGCA
>JABDRA010000597.1 GCA_013041995.1 Anderseniella sp.
CGCCAAGGCTGCACCGTTCCAGCAATATGAAACCGGGCGCGGCCAGAAAATGAGCGTCCGGATGACCGGCGCGGGCGATATGGCCTGGGTCTCCGACCGCCGCGGATACCGCTATGAACCGGCCCAAAGCAGCGGCAATGCATGGCCCGATATCCCCGCATCTATTCTGCGCGTGTGGTATGCAGTATCCGGCGTCAGCCGCGCCCCCGACAGTTGTCTGGTCAACTTCTACGGCCAAGGCGCGCGCATGGGGCTGCATCAGGACAAGGATGAGATCGACTTCGAAGCGCCGGTATTGTCTGTTTCGCTGGGTGATACGGCGATTTTCAGGATCGGCGGTAGTGCCCGAAAAGACCCGACGTGTTCGTTCAGGCTGCAGTCAGGCGATGTGCTTGTCATGGGCGGGCCTGCCCGGATGAACTTTCACGGGGTGGACAGGGTAATACCTGCCACGTCGACCCTTCTGAACGGCGGCGGCAGGCTTAATCTCACGCTGCGCCGCGTAAATTTACCAGTAGAGCAACATGGGTTCACTTGAATCCATAAAGTTGCTCTAACACTTTGAAAGCGATCAGGTTTATGGTTTTTGGTTGAAGCAACCAAAAATCATCCTGATCTGGACTGACTATTTCTTCTTGCCCTTTTCTTCCTCGGCGGGCGCGGCCTGCTTGGCGACACCAACCAGCGCCGGGCGCAAAATCCGCTCACCGATCTTGAACCCGGTCTGCACAACCTGGACAACTGTGCCGTTGGGCTTGTCCGAGCCGGGCACTTCAAACATGGCCTGGTGATAGTGCGGATCAAATTTCTCATCCATCGGATCAACCTCGGCAATGCCGTGTTTCTGAAACGAATTGAGCAATTCGCGACGGGTCAGTTCAATGCCTTCAATAAGGTTGCGGGTGGCTTCGTCGGCGGTCTTGCGCGCGTCGTCCGGCATCATTTCCAGCGCCTTGGCCATACTGTCGCTGACCGACAGAAGATCGCGGGCAAAATTGGTGGCAGCGTACAGCGTCGCTTCCGCCTTTTCGCGTTCAGCGCGCTTGCGCAGGTTTTCAGTTTCAGCCATGGCACGCAGGACACGGTCCTTGAGGTCGGCGTTCTCGGTAGCCAACTCCTCATAGGTGTCCATCTCGAAGTCGTCTTCGCCTGTGTCGCCGTCAAGCAGCGCGTCGGCTGCTGCTTCAAGCTGTTCCTTGGTCAGGGATTCTTCGGGAACATTGTCGTTTTCAGGTACGGGCTTGTTTTCGGTCATGGCATTTGATCCGCAAATTCGTGAATGTTTTGGTTTATGCACCGCATATCAGCTTTTCGTCGCCAAGAATCAAGAGATGAGACGACCAATTGCCTGCGCTGTATAGTCCACCATGGGAACAATACGTGAATAGTTCAATCGCGTCGGCCCGACAACCCCAAGCACACCAACAATATTATCCTTGGCATCATGGTAGGGCGCAACCACCAGCGATGACCCTGAAAGGGAAAACAATTTGGTTTCCGAGCCGATAAAAATCCGCACGCCCTCACCGCCTTCGGCAAGGCCCAGCAGGTTCATCACTTCCTTTTTGTTTTCCAGGTCGTCGAACAACTGGCGGATGCGGTCAATGTCATCGACATGGGCTGCCTCGTCGATCAGGTGTGACCGGCCGCGCACAATGAGCGACTTCTTGCCATCACCGTCATCGTCCGACCAGACCGCAAGACCGGTCTCAATGACACGGGCTGCCAGCGCATCCAGCTCCTTTTCAACTGTCTGCAACTGGTTTCCCAACTGCTCCTTCAGCTCGCCGATGGTCAGGCCCTGACAGCGGCTGTTCAGGAAATTACTCACCTCTGTCAGCATTGAGGGTGGCAGTCCGCGCGGCACTTCGATCGTGCGGTTTTCAACGCTGCCGTCTTCCGCAACAATGACAACGAGCGCTTTGGACGCACTGATGCTGACAAATTCGATATGCCGCATGCGGGTATTGGCCTTGCTCGACAACACCAGGCCTGCACACGATGACAGTCCGGACAACAGGTTGGTGGCGTCAGCCAGCATGTCGTCCGTGGTCTTTTCCCGGTTGAGACCTGCAATCTGTGCATCAATCTGGGCGCGCTCTTCAGATGTCAGCCGGCCTACTTCCATCAGCGCATCGACAAAAAACCGTAAACCGGTTTCCGTCGGCATGCGCCCGGCGCTGGTATGAGGTGAATAGACCAGCCCGGCATGTTCAAGATCCGACATCACATTGCGGATCGACGCTGGTGACAGGCCGACCGGCAGATGGCGAGAAATGGTTCGCGATCCGACCGGTCCGCCGGTTTCCAGAAAGGTTTCCACCAGGCGCCGGAAAATGTCGCGCGAGCGCGTGTCCAGCACAGACAGCTCGGTCAAACGATCATCAATGGCTTTCATGGGTGTCCGGGCTTTGATCTGGTTACATCAGTTTGCACACCCTAGAACTTAGGTACGACCCCGGGCAGCGTCAATCGCCGACGCTCAGGCGTTGCGAAAAACCTCGCACGGGTCTAAACCACGCCAATCAAAAATCAGACAGTCAATAAAGTCAGGAAAATTACATGCGGCCATCAGGCAGAAAAATCGGGGAATTGCGCAAGGTTACCATGGAGCGCGGGTTTGCCCTGCATGCCGAAGGCTCCTGCCTGATCAAGTTCGGCGACACTCACGTGCTATGCACAGCCAGCCTGGAAGACCGGGTGCCGCCATGGCTTCGCGGCGGTGGCAAGGGCTGGGTGACAGCCGAATACGGCATGCTGCCGCGCTCGACCGGCGGTCGCATGCGCCGCGAGTCGACCGCCGGCAAGCAGTCCGGCCGTACCCAGGAAATCCAGCGCCTGATCGGGCGGTCGCTGCGCGCGGTCGTCGATATGGAAGCACTGGGCGAGCGCCAGATCACGGTGGACTGCGATGTCATTCAGGCCGACGGCGGCACCCGCACGGCGTCCATAACCGGCGCCTGGGTGGCCCTGCACGACTGCATGGCGCATATGATTAAAGAGGGCATGATCGAGACGACGGCCCTGACCGATCACATAGCAGCTCTGTCGTGCGGGATTTATCAGGGCGAACCGGTCGCTGATCTCGATTACGTGGAAGATTCAAACGCCGAAACGGATGCCAACTTTGTCATGACCGGATCAGGCGGCATCGTCGAGGTGCAAGGCACTGCAGAAGGCGTACCGTTCTCGCAAGGCGAACTGCTCAAGCTGCTGGACCTTGCCACCACCGGCATAGGCGAACTGGTTGAGCTGCAAAAGAAAACCGTGACCTGACCATGCAACTGGAACTGCCGGATAACACGCTGGTCGTTGCCAGTCACAATCAGGGCAAGGTGCGCGAAATCTCCGCCTTGCTGGCACCGCTCGGTTTCAAGGTGGTGTCAGCCGGTGAACTTGATCTGCCGGAGCCGGAAGAAACCGAGACGACATTTGAAGGCAATGCCCGCCTGAAGGCAGAGGCTGCCATGAGCGCATCCGGTCTGGCGGCGCTGTCGGATGATTCAGGCCTGTGTGTCGACGCCCTTGACGGGGCACCGGGCATCTATTCCGCGCGCTGGGCCGGGCCTGCCAAGAATTTTGCCATCGCCATGCGCAAGGTTGAAGATGAGTTGATCGCTGCCGGCGCAACGGCACCGGCGGACCGTTCGGCGCATTTTGTCTGTGCCTTGTGTCTGTCAGTGCCGGGCCGGCCTTCACAGGTGTTTACCGGCAGGGTGCACGGTGAAATGCTATGGCCGCCCAAAGGCGAGCACGGTTTCGGCTATGATCCGGTGTTTAAACCCGATGGCCATGACATCACGTTCGGTGAGATGGATCCGGACGCAAAGCATGCCATGTCGCATCGCGCCCTTGCCTTCGCCCAGCTTGTTGAAGCCCTGTCACCGTCCGGAGCCTAGGGCGAGATGAGCCAACGAAATCTGGGTATTTACGTCCACTGGCCGTTTTGCAAGGCCAAGTGTCCCTATTGTGATTTCAATTCCCACGTCCGCCATCAACGTGTCGATCCGGAACAGTTCGGTGATGCGCTGGCAGACGAACTCGCCTGGTTTGCGGGTCAGACGCCGGGCCGCACCGTAACAAGCGTATTTTTTGGCGGCGGCACGCCGTCGCTGATGCCGCCAGCCATTGTCGGTCAGGTTATCGACGCGGTGGCCGGCCTGTGGCCTGTGGCCGGTGATGTGGAAATCACCCTTGAATCCAACCCGACCAGCGCCGAGGCAGCCAATTTTGCCGGCTATCGCAGCGCCGGTGTCAACCGTGTCTCGGTGGGTATTCAGGCGCTTGACGAGGCTGATCTGAAATACCTGGGAAGGCAGCATACGGTTCGCGAAGGCCTGGCCGCCTTCCAGATGGCCGCCAGGACATTCCCGCGGACCTCATTTGACCTGATCTACGCACGGCCCGGCCAGACGCCTGCTCAGTGGAAGGCCGAACTCGGGCGGGCGCTGGCGGAGCAGGCAGGTCACATGTCGCTGTACCAGTTGACCATTGAACCGGAAACGGCATTCTTCAGGCTGCATGAGGCAGGCCAGCTTGTAACACCGCATGAAGACCATGCCGCCCACATGTATGAGATTACCCAGGAACTGACGTCGGCATCAGGTCTTCCGGCTTACGAGGTTTCCAACCATGCCCGCCCCGGTCACGAGTGCCGCCACAACATGTTGTACTGGACCTATGGCGAATATGCCGGTGTCGGGCCCGGCTCCCATTCAAGGCTGATTGGCGATGATGGGGCAAGGCGGGCCCTGGCGATAGAGAAGCATCCCGAGACCTGGCTGCAGAAAGTATCGACTGGTCGCAATGGCATTGTGGAAAACAGTACCGTTGCCGGCGAGGATGCTGCCCACGAATGCCTGTTGATGGGCATGCGCACGACGCAAGGGGTCAGCCTGAAACGCCTGGAACAGATGAGCGGCAAACGCATCGACCGCGCGCAACTGGACCATCTGGTATCAGACGGTCTTGTTTGCCTGACCGGCGACGAGGCCGGCATCGTCGCCACAGCTGCCGGGCGTCAGGTGTTGAACTCGGTGATTGAGTACATCGCTGTTAAAACGATGCGCTGAACCTGTCCGGCGCCGGAGAAACCTCACGCGGGCCGGTCGGTGTGACTTCCAGGATGGCGAGCCCACGTTCCACCAGTCCGTTCCGGCGGAACCGGAACAGTCCGTTGACGCCCTTGAAACCTTCCGGATTGGTGATGTCTTGCGCGGTTACCCGTCCGCCGGGTGCATTCCGTGTCACGATGACCGCGAGAGAGACCGCGTCATAGGACAGGCTGGCAAGTCTCGGCGGCGTGTTGCCGTAGGCTTTCTGATAGCGTCCTGAAAACCGCGAAATCAGGTCCGGTGACACACCGGCATACCATCCGCCACTGACCAGTTTGACGTTGGATGTGGACCGTTCATCCCACAAACCGGTTCCGAGCATGCGGACCTTGCCGGATGTGACGCCCGCGGCACTCAACCCGTTGCCGGCATTGGCCAGCATGGATCCGCCTTCCGGCAGGAACAGCCCCTGAATGTCATTGGTGGAGTTGGCGATCTTGCCTGCAACCGCCTTGCTGGTGCTGGCAACACCGGCTGCCGAGCGCGGATACCTGTCAAGTGCGACGATCTTTGCGCCATTGGCTGCAGCCGCCTGGTTCAGGGCATTTTCCGCAGTACCGCCATAAGCGCTTTGCGGGACCATGGCAGCGATATTGCGAATGCCCTGCGTAGCGGCGTAGCGCACTAGGTTCGACACTTCCTCGCTGGGCAGGAAACTCATCAGATAGACGCCGTTACCTGCAACGCCTGCCACGGACGAAAACGCGATAACCGGCACATTTCGCTGGCGCGCAATGGGAGATATGGCCTGCACTTCAGCAGACAGCAATGGACCCAGTATCAGTGTGGCGCCTTCATTGAGCGCGGTATTGACCGCCGTTCGGGCACCGTCGGCATTGCCGCTTGTATCCTTGGTGATCAGCTGGATGCTCTGGCTGCCGGAATCAAGCAGGGCGGCTTCTGCCGCATTCTTCAAGGCCTTGGCGATGGATGCGGTCTGCCCAGGTGCCGACAACGGCAGCAGGATGGCAACCTTGACAGGACCGCCGGTAGCGGGCGCGCCGAACGGCGATGTATCTGATGCCTGCTGCCCGGTATTGCCGGCGTCCGGCTTGTCGTCGGAGAACAGGCCGCCGACACTGACCCCGCCGGAACTGCAGGCGGAAATCACCAGCAGTGTCATCAGCATGGCTGCCAGTGTGACAATCCGGCGTGCAATCGAGTTGCGTTGCGGCAATACAGTGATCATGATGTCCCCACATCGACCGGGCAAATAGTCGAGAAAAAGTTGGCCCGGACCTCTGCGATCCAGTTACTAGACTTAGCTTTAGCCATTTTTGCGGCCCGTTTCAAACTTTCACCAACGTAAAAAACATGCGTATTCAGACAACCAGCCCGACCTATACCATCCAGGGTCACGAATTTCAGGCGCCTGCGCTGGTTGCGGGCCTGCATCTGGTTGCCACGCCGCTGGGTAATCTGGCTGATGTAAGTTTACGGTCCCTGGCTGTTCTGGCAGCTGCAGACATCGTGCTGTGCGAAGATACCAGGATCACCAGCAGGCTGCTGCAGCGCTATTCCATTGCAACACGTCTAAAGCCCTATCATGACCATAACGCGGCCAGTATCCGGCCGGGTTTGCTGGAACAGTTGAGCGCAGGTGCTGCCATTGCGCTGGTGTCCGATGCGGGCATGCCGATGGTGTCGGACCCGGGCTACAAGCTGGTTCGTGATTGTGTCGAGCATGGTATTGCCGTGGATGTGGTGCCGGGCCCGACGGCGCCGGTGACGGCACTTGCCCTGTCCGGCCTGCCCAGTGACCGGTTCCTGTTCGCAGGCTTCCTGTCGGCCAGGTCAGGCGCGCGGCAGCGCCAGTTGCAGGAGTTGTCGGCGATCCCCGCCACGCTGTTGCTGTTTGAAAGTGCTGGCAGGATCAACTCCAGCCTTGCCAGCATCGCCGAGGTCATGGGCAATCGTCCGGTCGCAGTGGCGCGTGAGATGACCAAGCTGCACCAGGAAGTGTTGCGCGGAGATGCGGCGCACATACTTGCACAATTGTCAGACAGACCCGCGCTCAAGGGTGAAATCAGCATTGTCATCGGACCGCCCGATGGCGATCCCGACCTGTCTGAGGAAGACCTGTCTGCCAGACTGTCGGACCTGTTGCGCGATCATCCCGCCAGCAAGGCGGCAACCCTGCTGGCAAAGCAGACCGGCCGGCCCAAGGCGGCACTGTATGATCTGGCGGTATCCCTTAAAAACGGTGGCGCATGACAAAGCTGCCGGCCACAAAGCCGCCCTCCACGAAGCAGCCATCCGCGCGCCGGCAACATGCCGAACGCCTTGGCCGTCTGGCGGAGACCAAGGCAGCCATGCTGCTGCGCCTGAAAGGCTACCGGATATCGGCGCAGCGCTGGAAATCACCGGCAGGTGAAATCGACCTGATCGTCCGGCGCGGATCGACAGTTGCCTTTGTCGAGGTCAAGGCGCGCAGCACTGCCGACGATGCACTGGCCTCGGTCGGGCCCTATCAGCGCCGCCGCATTGTCCAGGCCGCCCATCACTGGCTGGCGGCAAATCCGGACGCGGCAGACTGCGATTGCCGCTTTGACATCGTATTGGTGACGCCGTACCAGTGGCCGCAACACATCGCCAATGCGTTCGCATCAGATGACCAATAAAAAGCCTGGAGTTTGACCCCCATGACGCTCAAGATTGCAGTTCAGATGGATCCGATCGAGGCCATCAATATCGCCGGTGATTCCACCTTTGCCCTCATGCTGGAAGCACAAGGCCGCGGCCACGAGCTGTTAGAGTACCATGCCGACACCCTGGCGCTGCGCGACGGCAGGCTGTCTGCCACCGGCGCCGATGTGAAGGTGCGTGACGAGGCCGGCAGGCATTTCGAAAAGTCGGAAAACCGTACCGTTCAGCTGGAAGACTATGATGCAGTGCTGATGCGCCAGGACCCGCCGTTCGACATGAACTACATCACCTACACTCACATGCTGGAGGCCATTCACCCGAAGACGCTGGTGGTCAATGACCCGGCCGAGGTGCGCAATGCACCGGAAAAACTCTATGTGCTGCAATACAATGAATTCATCCCGCCGACGCTGATTTCGCGCGACCCGCAGCGATTGTCAGAGTTTCGTGATGAACATGGCGACATCATTCTGAAACCGCTCTATGGCAATGGCGGCGCAGGGGTGTTTCGCCTGGCCCATGGCGATGAGAATTTTGCCTCGCTGATGGAAATGTTCACCCAGTCGTTCCGCGAACCGTTCATCGCCCAGCAATACCTGTCCGACGTAAAAAAGGGCGACAAGCGCATCATCCTGGTCGACGGCGAGCCGGTCGGCGCCATCAACCGGGTGCCGGCGGCTGGTGACATCCGTTCCAACATGCACGCGGGCGGCAGGCCGGAGCCAACCGAACTGACTGATCGCGAACGCGAAATCTGCGCACGCATCGGCCCCGACCTGAAAAACCGCGGCCTGATTTTCGTCGGCATCGACGTCATCGGCGACTACATGACCGAAATCAACGTCACCTCGCCAACAGGCATCCGCGAAGTCAGGAAATTCGGCGGTGCCGATATTGCGGCGCTGGTGCTGGACGCCGTTGAGGCGCGCCGGGGATAGTGTGCAAGCACTTGGTTGGTAACATTATTCGTAGGCATTCTTGGTGTGATCAACGGACTGCGCGGGTCGCCACAAGGAACAGCATATGGATGATCAGAACCATGCGGAAATTTGCGGCATGCAACGCTGGCGATGCAAGAGCTATGTTCTGTGCATATTTAAGTCATTCCGCTGACTGCCAAG
This sequence comes from Anderseniella sp., assembly GCA_013041995.1. Taxonomy (GTDB): domain Bacteria; phylum Pseudomonadota; class Alphaproteobacteria; order Rhizobiales; family Aestuariivirgaceae; genus Anderseniella. The sequence goes on from JABDRA010000597.1 coordinate 8,882, forward strand.
ACAACCGAATTGGCCTTGCCATCTGCCAAAGTGCAGCAGCCGGAACGAACCAGAGCGAAATAAATGCTTGGTGAACTGCTATAGGCGGTTTTATCATGCCGTAAGGTAATTCAAATGAGGAATGCCGGCTAAGCAGATGGGAGGTTGACGTGAAGTACCGCTTAATTCGCGCTGTAAAGGCAACTCTTGCCGTGGCGCTCCTGTCCAGTCTCGCGCCTACCGCAAACAGTGCTGACCTGCCTCCATCTCCGCGGTTGAGCGATCTGGATCACTTCTTGTGCTACCCCGTGAAATCCGGCTCACAGCTATACACGCCGGACATTCAACAGGTCACGGTACGTGACCAATTCTTGCCGATCAATCTGGGGATAAAAGTGAACGAGCCGGATATGCTATGCAATCCGGTAACGAAAACGATAAAGGGTAAGCTCCCTACGCCGCGAGAACGGCCTGGTCTGCACCTGTTTTGCTATGACATTACCCATCAGGCATCTGCTGTTTACGGTTTCAAATATGACAATCAGTTTCAGGAAGCAGCCACCGCAAAGGCGGACCCCATGAAACAACTCTGCCTGCCCAGCCACAAACAGAAGCGCAAGAATGAAGAAGGTTTTCCTGCTTTGCCGCCCAAATTGCCGCTCTTGAGTGGTTTAAGTCACTTCACCTGCTATCCGGTTAGACCTGACATGATCTTCAACAAAAAGAACATCAAGCTTGAAGACCAGTTCAAAGAGTACACCGTAGATGTGACGGGGCCGGTCAGGTTGTGCAACCCGGCCAAAAAGCGTGTTACCTTCAGGCCGCCGAATCCCGGTCAACCCAACCCGCCGCGCAAATCATATAATTGGGTTACGCCCACGTTGCACCTTGTGTGTTACCGGATCACCAGCAAGGCGGCAGCACCGGGTGCGCGCACACGGGTGCACAATCAGTTTGACGGCAGACCCAGGGCACCCGGAACCTGGCGTACGGCAACACCTGGAGCCCCAACAGAACTTTGTTTGCCCAGTTATAAGCAGAAAACCTGAGATACTTAGCACAAGACAATAGGCGGTTCCGAAGAACCGCCATTCGGCATTGCATAGGTGACCTGTCCAACGG
>JABDRA010000603.1 GCA_013041995.1 Anderseniella sp.
ATTTCAGCGTCTCCTGGTCCGCCATGCTGCGCGGTCTCAGTTTTCCGGCGCGGGCGCTGTCCAGCTCATCAAATGACCGTTTGGTTCGTTCCTTGCCAAGATATCTCTCAACCGTGGCCTGCAATTGCTTGATGGATACTTCAGGCTGGTTTTGGGTCGGCAGGCTTTCAGCCTGCCCGCGCGGCATGAATGCCTGTGCCTGCATGCGCTCGACCGGATCAACACCTGTAAACAGCGAAACAAGGACGTAAGCGCCGATATTGGCAGCCATTGACCACAGGACACCATGGGTGAGTGCATCAAGATCACTGCCGAACAGGTGCCGCGGCCGCAGCATTTCAATGTGGAACGGACCATCACTCATCAGGCCCGCCGGCAGCCATCCGGCATCGGCAAACAGCGGCACCAGCAAGGTGTATGTCCACATGACAAAACCGGCGACGAGGCCGAACATGGCGCCGCGGGCATTGCCTTTGGTCCAGATCAGGCCGAGGAAAAACGCCGGCGCAAACTGCGCCACGGCAGCGAATGACACCAGGCCGGTCTGGGCCAGAGCCGCATTGTTGCCGATCATCAGATAATAGGAGTAGGCCAGGACAATGATCACACCGATGGCAGCGCGCCTGATCTGCAGAATGCGCGAGGTCATGTCGCCCTGCCACATCTGGCCGCTTGCACGGCGCAGCATCAGGGGCATCACAATCGAGTTGCACACCATGATCGACAAGGCGACGGTCTCGACGATCACCATGGCGGTTGCAGCAGACAATCCGCCAATGAACGCCACCATGGCCAGTAAAGGCCGGCCGTCTGCCACCGGTAAAGCCAGCACAAATGTATCACCGTCAACGGCCTGCCCGTTGAACGTCAGCAGTCCGGCTACAGCGATTGGAATGACAAAGATATTGATCATCACCAGGTATAGCGGAAACGTCCACGACGCCTTGCGAACGTCGTCCAGCGAGGTGTTCTCAACAACTGCCAGATGGAACTGGCGCGGCAGCAGGATGATGGCGCAGGTCGCCAGAAACGTCATTGTTGCAAACCGCGGTACATCTATCGGCCCGCTGAACAGGGCCGCGATCTCCGGGCTTTGCGATGCACGCTCGTACAGTTGCGCCGGACCGCCCATCATCGCAAACGTGATGAAGGCTCCCACCAGTATGAAAGCGATCAGCTTGACCAGGCTCTCCGCCGCAACCGACAGGATCAGGCCGTTTTGATGTTCAGTGGCATCTGCATGGCGAGTGCCGAACAGGATGGCAAATATGGCCATGGAGATGGCGACAAACATCGGAACATCGCCAAAGCCTGTCTCCAGAATGCCGGTATCAACGCCCAATGGACCCAATGCGCTGAGCGAAAGAGAGACAGCTTTCAGCTGCAGCGAGATGTAGGGGACTACACCAATCACAGCGATGAATGCCGCTATCCCGCCGAGCAACTGGTTCTTGCCGTAGCGCGCCGACAGAAAATCGGCGATCGATGTGATGTTCTGGGCCTTGGACAGGCTGACGATGCGCCGCACCAGCGGCCAGCCCAGACCAACCAGCAGAATCGGTCCGAGATAGATCGGCAGGAAGTAATAACCGGACGTCGACGCTGAACCAACGCTGCCGTAAAACGTCCAGGACGTGCAGTACACCGCAAGCGACAGGGCATATACGTATGGCCGCCCTACACCGCGCCGCATGCCGGACGCTGCACGATCACCATAGGCCGCGATGGCGAACAAGACGCCCACATAGCCCAATGCAATGAGTATGACACCCCAGGTGGAAAGCATGACGGTCGTGTCTAGGCCTTTCTGTGCTCGCTCAAAAGAACAACCAGGGGTCAAGTCTAGCAGATGACAGGGTACAGGCAATCGAACACTCAAATACAATTTTAGGTTGTAATTTGAGTAATTGGGCTTAATTTGCGCCTACTTTTGGTCCATCATTACAGATGCTGAAAGTTTCAATTTTGCCGACGCCTCGGCGCCGGCATTTGAACAACATAAAGAGGGGAAATACCGTGCTTAAAGAATTCAAAGAGTTTGCCTTCAAGGGCAACGTGCTTGACCTGGCCATCGGTGTGATTATCGCCGGTGCATTCGGTCTGATCGTGAAGTCACTGGTCGACGACATCATCATGCCCATCGTCGGCGCCATTACCGGCGGTGTCGATTTCTCGAACATGTTTGCACCACTGGCAAGCAACGTAACCGCTGCTACGCTGGAAGCGGCGAAGGAACAGGGGGCCGTGCTGGCTTACGGCAGTTTCATTACTGCAGTTGTCAACTTCCTGATCGTTGCCTTCATCCTGTTCATGGTCGTGCGCTCGGCAAACTCCATGAAGAAGAAGGAAGAAGAAGCAGCACCTGCTGCGCCAGCAGCAGATGTTGTACTGTTGGCCGAAATCCGCGATCTCCTGAAGAAGCGCTGATTCCGGAACTCGAACCAGATAATACGGGACCCCGACCTGCTTCCAAACGCAGGCCGGGGTTTTTGTTTGCCTGCAGCCATTGCTTGAAATACTGATCACAGATCAACAGCCCTTCAAAAACATGGCAACACTCACATGACAACTCTCACCCCGGACATGCTGGTTTCAGGTATTCGTCAAAGCCAGCGCGACGAACCGGACAGCGGCATACTGAGCGCGGTAAACCATGGCTTCGGCCGCAAAGGCCTGATTCCGCTGTGGACCGGAGAGGGTCCTCTTCAGACACCTGAATTCATCTGTCAGGCCGCGTCAAAAGCCATGTTCGACGGAGAGACGTTCTACACCTGGCAGCGCGGCCTGCCACAACTGCGCGCCGCACTGGCCGCATATCATGAAAAGTTCTGGCCCGGCCCGTTTTCCGCCGAGCGGTTTTTTGTGACTGGCGGCGGTATGCAGGCCATACAGGTGGCATTGCAACTGCTGGCCGACAAGGGCGAGGAGATTGTCATTCCGTCACCCGCATGGCCGAACTTTCCCGGCCCCATGCGCATGATGGGGGTAAAACCGGCATTCGTACCGATGCTGTATAATGACCGGAAATGGTCGCTGGATCTCGACAGAATGCGCGACAGTATCGGTCCGAAGACCAGGGCGATCTGCCTGATCTCTCCATCCAATCCCATAGGATGGGTGGCATCACGCGAAGACCTCATTGCCATTCGCGACATGGCCCGCGAGGCCGGCGTGTGGATACTGGCCGATGAAGTCTATTCCCGGTTCTACTACGGGCCGGACACCGCCGGGGTGGCACGCTCACCTTCGTTCATGGATGTCTGTGATCCCGATGAACGGGTCATCTATATCAACACCTTTTCAAAGAACTGGGCCATGACCGGATGGCGCATCGGCTGGTTGCAGGCGCCTGAGGCACTGGGCCCGGCCATCGAACGCATCATCCAGTACAATACGTCAGGTACCGCCGCGTTCATGCAGAAAGGCGCGCTGGCAGCGCTTGAGAACGGTGAAGACTTTGTGGAAATGCAGATCGAGATGGCACGTGCCTGCCGCGCCAAGGTGGCCGGCGCACTGGGACAGCTCAACAATGTGAGTTTTGAAAACGCCCAGGGTGCGTTTTATAGCTTTTTCCGCATTGACGGTCTGATCGACAGTCTTGGCGCAACGCTGCGCATCATCGATGAAGCCAATGTCGGTCTTGCTCCCGGTGGAACCTTCGGTCCCGGCGGGGAAGGTTTCCTGCGCATGTGTTACCTGCGAGATCCGGACAGTCTTGATGAAGCGCTGGTCAGATTGACGGCATGGTTGCGTCAGGCATGACGATTGCTTATCTGATGGGTAAACGCATTTACTAACTGGACACAGCTGTTCATGGCCATTCGTGAAATTGTCAAATTGCCTGACCCGATACTGAAGAAAATCTCGCAGCCGGTTGAGCGCGTGGACGATGAGTTGCGTGTTCTCGTCGATGACATGCTCGCCACCATGTATGATGCTCCGGGCATCGGCCTTGCCGCGGTACAAATCGGCGTTCCCAGACGCCTGCTGGTCGTGGATACCGCCAAGGACGAACAACCGAAATCTCCGATGGCTTTTATCAATCCGGAGATCGTCTGGAGCAGCGACGAACTGTCTGAATATGAAGAAGGCTGCCTGTCGATACCGGACGTGTTTGACAATATTGAACGCCCGGCACAAGTCCGGGTGTCTTACCTGGACCGGGACGGCAAACAGCACGAAGAACTCTATGACGGGCTGATGGCTACTGTGCTGCAACACGAAATCGACCATTTGAACGGTATACTTTTCATTGATTATCTGTCCCGGCTTAAACGGGGCACGATCGTTCGGAAGTTTACCAAGTTGGCCCGCCAGCAGCGAGAAAACGTGTGAGCCTGCGCGTCGTTTTCATGGGGACGCCGGCATTTTCCATACCGACCCTTGCACGCCTGATAGATGACGGTCACGACATTGCAGCCGTGTACACCCAGCCGCCACGGGCAGCCGGGCGACGCGGTCTGGAAGAGCGCAGGACACCGGTTCATGAATTTGCCCTGGCATGCGGAATGGAAGTGCGCATGCCAGTCTCCCTGAAGCACGAGGACGAACACAACGCCTTCGCCGCTTTGCAGGCGGATGTGGCAATCGTGGTTGCCTACGGTTTGCTGTTGCCGAACCCGATTCTCGAGGCGCCGCGGTTTGGCTGTCTCAATGTGCACGCATCGCTGTTGCCGCGCTGGCGCGGTGCCGCCCCGATACAACGCGCCATCATGGCAGGCGACATTGCAACAGGCGTTGCCATCATGCAGATGGAACAGGGACTTGATACCGGGCCGGTGGTATATGAACGGCGCGTACCCATAGACGACAGGACAACTGCACAATCGCTGCATGACGAACTGGCACAGTCCGGAGCCATCGCAATGAGCGGCGTGCTGGCGCAACTGGAAGCGGACGGAAACCTGCAGGCAGTTCCACAGGCAGACGCGGGCATCACCTATGCCGCCAAGATTACCAAGCAGGAAGCGCATATAGATTTCACACGATCTGCGAGTCAGGTGCTGCGCCACGTGCACGGCCTGTCACCGTTTCCCGGCGCCTGGTGCATTCTCGACGGTCAGGACAAACCGGTGCGGGTAAAGCTGCTCCAGGTTGAACGGGTGCCGGGCCTGACCGGCACACCGGGTACCGTGCTGGACAAGCGCCTGGCCATTGCCTGCAAGCACGAGGCTATTCGCCCCGTGCGCCTGCAGCGCGAAGGCAAAGCGGTAATGGACCTCGACACGTTCCTGAACGGCATGAAGCCGGCGGTTGGATCAAAGGCGGGATAAATCCAATGCCGCGCTATCGCATGACCATTGAGTATGACGGTTCACCGTTTTCAGGCTGGCAGCGTCAGGCCGGTCAACCGTCGGTGCAGGCGGCAATTGAAGATGCGGTGTCCCGCCTCGGGCAGTGCGCGCCGGCACTGTTCGGTGCCGGGCGGACCGATGCCGGCGTACATGCGCTCGGCCAGGTGGCCCATATTGATCTGGACAAAACCTGGCTGCCGGAAAAACTCATGGCGGCCATCAATGCGCAAGTACGTCCCGACCCTGTCAGCGTATTTGATATCCGGCAGGTCGATGAGAGTTTTCATGCCCGGTTTTCGGCATCAGCGCGGCATTATGAGTATCGCATCCGGGACAGCCGGAGCCCGCCGGCGCTGGATCGTCACCGGGTATGGTGGGTGCCGTACCGGCTGGATGAAACTGCCATGCACACAGCAGCCCAGGAGCTGACCGGGCATCATGACTTCACGACGTTCCGGTCCAGCCAGTGCCAGTCGAAATCACCGGTGAAAACACTGGACAGGCTGGATGTTTCGCGCGAAGGACGTGATGTGATTGTACGAGCCTCAGCGAGATCCTTCCTGCACAATCAGGTTCGCTCGCTGGTGGGCACTCTGAAGCTCGCTGGTGAGGGAAAATGGTCTGCCGGCGATGTCCGTGAAGCACTGCAGGCGGCAGACCGGTCGGCATGCGGCCCTGTCGCACCACCGCAGGGGCTATACTTGTTAAGGGTCGATTATTCAGACGAGCATTGACGCCACAATCGACATGGCAAGGTCTCCGGCAACCAGCATCGAAGCTGTGAATGTCGGCACTTCAAGGGCGACCTTGGCAATATACCAGCGATAATACAGCGACCACCCGATGACACACAGGCTCAACAGCGCTGCGATAATCTCATCAATGATACCACCCTGCTGCAACAACAATACGGGGACGAGAGCGGCGATGACATACACACTCGACCAGTTGTAGGCCACGATGTAGCGGACATAATGATGTCGCCTGTCCAGGAGCTTCGCCACCGTCACCATGATCCACGGCCACATCACCCACAACAGCACCAGCAGCGCCAACGCACCAAACCAGTGGCGTTCGGGTTGTGGCGGTGTTGCCAGCCTGGCACCGGCAGACGATGAATACAGATAAAGCGGCGCAACCAGAAAGATGGCCGCGAATGAATTCCAGAACCCGTCCGAACTCAGATCCAGGTCATCGAGACCATCTTCATCCATGCAGACCAGACGCCAGCAGGCTTTCAGCCCGCGTACAGCTTCAAGTGCAAAGTTCACTCATGTGCTCCCCGCAAACCAGTCATCCAGCATTCGCCTGTAGACCCGTGTCAGAGCCTCAAGCTCTGAGACCTTGATACATTCATTAGCCTGATGAATGGTGGCGTTGTTGGGGCCGAATTCAACGACGGGACAATAATTCTTGACGAAGCGGGCATCGGACGTGCCACCGCCGGTATCAAGCTTCGGCTCAATACCGGTCTCCGCTGCAACCGCTTTTGCCATGCAGTCAACAAAGCTGCCCGGTTCGGTCATGAAGGCATCGGCCCCCTCGACAACGGCGATTTCAAAGGTGCCGCCAAACGCCTGCTTGACGGTTTCACATTCAAGCGTCACCCAGTCCTTCAGGCTTTGCCCTGTATGCTCGGTATTATAGCGAATATTGAAGCGTGCATTGGCAGAAGCCGGGATGACATTGTTGGCCAGGTTGCCGGTGTCGAAGTTGGTCACTGCCAGTGTTGTCGCGCCGAAATGCGCATTGCCCCTGTCGAGTTCATGCGCCGACACCCGGTCGATCAGGCGTGCCAGCGGCGTGATCGGGTTCAGCGCCTTGTGAGGATAGGCGGAGTGGCCCTGAACACCGGTCCATGTAACCTCGAAATGAATTGACCCGCGGCGGCCGATCTTGAGCGTATCGCCCAGCGCACCGGGACAGGTCGGCTCTCCCACAAGACAGACATCCGGCACTTCATTGCGGCGTTTCAGTTCGGCCAGCATCTTTACCGTGCCGTTGATGGCAATGCCTTCTTCATCACCGGTGATGAGCATGGAGACTGATCCCGGCAGGTTTCCCGCGTGGTCTGTCGCAAAACCGGTGGCAGCAGCGCAAAATGCGGCTACCGAACCCTTCATGTCGCATGCACCACGGCCATAGACGGTGCCATCATGAATCTCCGCAGCAAATGGCGGACAGGACCACAACTCATCAGTGCCGGGCGGCACGACATCCACATGGCCGGCAAAGCAGAAATGGGGGCCGTCGGTCCCAATGCGCAAAAACAGGTTGTCGACATCCGCCGTGCCGTCTTCACTGAACGGCATCCTGGTGGCGGTAAACCCTGCCGGGCCCATCAGGGCCTCCATATAATCCAGAACACCGGCTTCTTGCGGCGTAACGGACGGACAGCGGATCAGGTCTTGCAGAATGGGGGTCGGATCAGGAGTGTTGGTCATGTTGCAAGCCTTACCTGAAACAAAACACCCGGCCAAGAGGCCGGGTGATTAACAGAATCTTGTTTGAGCAGTTACTCTTCTGCAAGCGGGTCCGGGCCAAACCGGTTTGGTCCATCGGTTCCCTGCAGCAGGCCGCATTCGACGAGCAGCCAGATGACCCCGACAATCGGAATAAAGCTGATCAGCATCCACCAGGCTGATTTGTCACGGTCATGAAAGCGCTTTCCATATATGCAGATTGATGGCCAGATCATTATGGCCAGCAGCACAAGAACTCCAATCCAGTAGCCGGCGCCCATCGGCATGCCGGTTACCGGATCAACACTCATCAGTCCGGAAACACTTAGAACTATAGAAAGTACAATGTTGGCAACGATAAGTCCCAACAAGCCGAGCCAGAATTTGCCGCGACCAATCCGGCCGTCTAGTGACAGAAAAAGTTCCATTGGAATATCAACTCCATTGTTGCCGCCCCGGTAAGCGGAAACTGACCGGATTCGCGACAAAAAGGAAGCTTACCGGCTCAATCCCTCAACAGCTCGTTTATGGACGTCTTTGAGCGGGTGCGCTCGTCAACGCGCTTGACGATGACTGCGCAGTACAGCGACGGGCCGGGATCTCCGTTGGGCAGGTTCTTGCCGGGCAGCGTGCCGGACACCACCACCGAATAAGGCGGCACCTCACCATACATGATCTCACCGGTTGCGCGGTCCACGATCTTGGTGGACTTGCCGATATAGACGCCCATGCCGAGTACAGCACCTTCGCGTACAATGCAGCCTTCAACCACTTCTGAACGCGCGCCGATAAAGCAATTGTCTTCGATGACAACCGGGCCTGCCTGCAGCGGCTCCAGAACGCCGCCAATACCGACACCGCCGGACAGGTGCACGCCCTTGCCGATCTGTGCGCACGAACCTACCGTTGCCCAGGTGTCTACCATTGTGCCCTCGTCCACATAGGCACCCAGATTGACGAAAGACGGCATCAGCACCACCGATGGCGCAATATAGGCGGAGCGTCGAACGGTGCAGTTGGGCACTGCGCGGAATCCGGCGTCACGCCATTGATTATCGCCCCAACCCTCGAACTTCGACGGTACCTTGTCCCACCAGGTAGCCGTGCCTGGACCACCGGCAATCGGTGCCATGTCATTGAGCCTGAACGACAGAAGTACGGCCTGCTTGAGCCACTGGTTGACCGACCAGTTGCCGTCGGCGCCCTTTTCGGCCACGCGTGCCTTGCCGGAATCCATCAGTCCGAGAGCCTCGTCAACACCGTCGCGAACCGACCCTTGCGTTTGCGGTGTAATGGCGTCGCGGTCTTCCCAGGCTTGTTCGATTGTTGCTTGCAGATCAGCGTGGCTCATTGGTTTGCTCCTAGGGAAATTCGGAAAAGATCAGTTGGATTTGATTCCGGCCAGAAACCCGGCCAGGTCAGATGTTGTGTGGTGCACATGCGCGGCACCGTCTGCGTCACCTGACATGCTGTTTATCTTGTTGCCGTCTTCATTGGCAGCGTCATGCACCAGAACCGTGGTCATGCCAAGATCATGCGGCACTGCCAGGTTTCGGGCTATGTCTTCAAACATGGCCGCCCTGCCGGGATCAACTTCATGCTCGGTAATGAATTTTTCATAGGGTCCGCGCTCGGGCTTGGGAATGAAATCGGAGTGCACAATATCGAAAATGCCGTCGAACAGGTGAGTGATGCCGATGCGGTGCATGACATTGGTTGCGTGGGTCACCGTGCCATTGGTGAAAACCAGCTTGCGGCCCGGCAGTGCTTCCAGATTGGCGGCAAGCGCTGCGTTGGCGGGCACTGGCGAGTGGTCGATGTCATGCACATAGTCCAGAAACGCGTCAGGCTTGATGCCGTGCTCGCTCATCAGCCCGCGCAGGGTGGTTCCGTACTTGTAGAAAAAATCTTTCTGGATGCGGCGCGCCTGGGTCCGGTCCACCTTGAACAGGTCAGAGATGAAGTCGCCCATGCGCACGTCAATCTGATCGAACAGGCGGCATGACGCGGGATACAGCGTGTTGTCGAGGTCGAATATCCAGGTCTCGACATGATGGAATCCAGGTGCAGACATGTTCTTGTTAAACCTTGCGTTCAGAAATACGGGTACCGACACCATGCGGTGTCAGCAATTCCAGCAGCACACAATGCGGCACCCGGCCATCGGTAATGACGACGCCTTCAACACCGCCGCGCACCACGGATGCACAGCTTTCAAGTTTGGGGATCATCCCGCCGGTTATGGTGCCGTCGCTGCCCAGTTCGCTGATCTGGGCGAGCGTCAGTTCCGGGATCAGGTTGTTGTCCTTGTCCAGCACCCCGGCGACATCGGTCAACAGCAGCAGGCGCTTGGCTTTCATGGCAACTGCGATAGCGCCTGCAAAAGTGTCGGCGTTGACGTTATAGGTTTCACCATCACGAGAGGTCGCAATCGGTGCGATCACCGGAACCGTTTCAGACTGGATAATGGTGTGCAGGATTTCCGGATTGATCTGCCCAGGATCGCCCACAAATCCCAGGTCGACAATTTCCTGTTTGCCGGTGTCGGCATTTATACGTGTCCGCTCGAGCTTTTTGGCAACACACAGATTGCCGTCCTTGCCGGAAATCCCGATGGCCTTGCCGCCCACGGCCTGTATGTCGGACACTACGGACGAGTTGATCGAACCGGCCAGCACCATTTCAACCACTTCCATGGTTGCCTTGTCGGTCACGCGCAAGCCGTCTTCAAA
>JABDRA010000604.1 GCA_013041995.1 Anderseniella sp.
GTCGGAGATCCATGGCCGCGATCATCTGACCACAGCGGAGCTTGCGCTGGACGAAGATGGAAATTTCATCGGCCTCAGGATTGATACACGCGCCAATATGGGGGCTTATCTGTCGTCCTATGCGACGATCATTCCGAGTTCGGCAAGCTGGGTATCCATGGGGGGGAATTACCGCATCCCGTCGGTTTCGATGTCGGTGGATGCTGTGTTCACCAACACGGTGCCCGTCGACGCCTATCGCGGTGCGGGCCGTCCGGAATCAGCCTATCTGATCGAGCGGCTGGTTGATCTGGCAGCGTTTGAAACCGGACGTGACCCGATTGCGCTGCGCCGGCAGAACTTTATCAACCAGTATCCGCACAAGATGGCGCTCGGCATGTTAATAGACTGTGCTGACTTTGAAGGCACGCTGGACAAGGCACTGGCGGTTCATGATGCTGACGGATTTGCAAAGCGGCGCAAGTCTTCCGAGCGCAAGGGCAAGCTGCGCGGGCTGGGTGTGTCCAGCTATCTGGAAGTCACCCTGGGCATGCCGGCCGACTTTGCCGAGCTGCGGTTTGAAGATGATGGCACGGTGTCGCTGATGACCGGCGGTCAGGCGACGGGGCAGGGCCATGAGACGACCTACAAGCAGATCATCAGCTCGGAGCTCGGCATCGAGCCTGACAAGGTGCGCTATATCACCGGGGATACCGATGTCATCAAGGCCGGTGGCGGCCACGGCGGCTCGCGGTCCTTGATGGTCATCGGGTCAGCCGTGCTCACCACATCCCATGAAGTGGTGAACAAGGGCAAGCTTGCAGCAGCGCATGTTCTCGAAGCCGCAGCGCAGGATATTGAGTTCAAGGCCGGCAGGTTTGCCATCATGGGCACTGACCGTGGCATTGACATACTTGAACTTGCAGCCAGGCTGCGCGCGATGGCAGGCAGCCTGCCGGCGGGCGTTCCGGAAACACTGTCTTCTTCCAAAACCTGGGAACGCAAGCAGTTTTCCTATCCCAACGGCGTGCATGTTTGTGAGGTTGAGGTGGACCCGGATACCGGCATGACCGACATCACCGGCTATACGGTGGTCGATGATTTTGGCCGCATCATCAATCCACTGATCGCGGGCGGACAAGTGATGGGAGGAGCGGTTCAGGGCATCGGGCAGGCCTTGCTGGAAGGCGTGACATATGATGAAACAGGACAACTTCTAACGGGTTCCTTCATGGATTACTGCATGCCGCGGGCAAGCGACCTGCCGTCGATCGGGCTGGAATTCAACCAGGATGCGCCGACACAATCCAATCCGCTCGGGGTCAAGGGGGCAGGTGAGGCCGGCGCCACGGGAGCACCGCCTGCCGTTGTCAATGCGGTGGTTGATGCGCTCAAGCCATTGGGCATCGGCCACATCGATATGCCGCTTACGCCGGTGAAGGTGTGGGAAGCGATAAGGGCGGCCGACCTGAAGCAAGCTGCGCAGTGACGAAAAAAGTCGGGGCGGACGTGCGTAAACATGTATCAATCCTGTTGTCATGACGCCGTGACACATGGTTTAAGATCACTAATCGGTTTCCTTGGTGTTAGCGTCGGATTCTTGCGATGACATTTCAGTCTGTTGCGGACACGGTACTTGAGCATACAGCGGATGAAGATGATTCCGCTGATCTGTCTTTTGTGGTGTCTGGCCGGTTGATGCAGCAGTTGGCAGTAACGCTGAAACCCGGTCGCCGGATGGTTGCCTGGGCAAGTTCCGTTATCGCCCACGACAACGGTGTTATTCTTGAAGATGCCGGCAATGAAGCGCTGGTCATGGCGTGCAATGTCGGTGATGCCGATTGCCGGGTTATCCTGTCGCCGGGCGGATCTGTCGGTGCGTTTGATCTGAAACAACTGGCCGGCCGCATTCTGCTGCCGCAGGAAAACTTTCTGGCCGTAGGTCCCGGTGTTCAGCTCAGGCCATACAGTCATATCAAGTCACTGAAATCCGCCAACCGGCCTGACGGATTGGTGCTGTTGCAGGCTGACGGTGAAGGCTGGGTGTTTACCGAGGCAACAGGCGAAGTATCCCATCTCAAACTTGGAGCCGGAGAAATCCTGGCGGCAAGGGGTAGTGCCATAGCAGCGCTCGGCGCTACCGTGGTGATCGAAAAGGCAAGTGAAGCGCATGGGGTTGCCGCTGACAACAAGTTGAACGTGGCCATATTGCGCGGACCGGGTAATGTGTGGTTGCAATCGATGCCTGCACCGGCAGGCGCCACACAGCCTGAAGCGAAGCCCGGATCACCGATAGTGATCAGTTTCAGCTGATGTCAATCCGCCTTGGCCGCAATCTCGTTTCCTGATGATGGGCCGGCGTTGTACTCACGTGATCGCGCCCCGCCCCTTGCTTTGGTATAATCGATAAATGGATAAAAAGATGACGGGAACAGTCCTGATAACCGGTGCAGCGCGGCGTATCGGCCGGCACATGGCGCTGGATTTTGCAGACAAAGGCTGGGCGGTGGCAGTGCACTACAACACATCAGCCGATGATGCCGATAGCGTAGTCGCAGAAATCGAGGCCGGGGGAGGACGGGCTGTCGCGGTGCAGGGCGATCTTTCGGCCAGCGGTGTACCGGAACAGATCGTTGCCAGGTCCTCACAAGCCCTGGGGCCATTGACGTGTCTTGTCAACAATGCGTCCCGGTTTGAACCCGATGGGGCTGAAAC
>JABDRA010000606.1 GCA_013041995.1 Anderseniella sp.
GCGACCGGGCGGCCTTCAGTGAAATAGCTGACCGGGTCTGTGCCGTCGATCGCCGTGCCGGAATTGCTCTGGTAGACAGGCGCCTTGTCGGCCCATGCCGGGGTAAGGGCAAACTGGGCCAGGACCAAAGCCAGCACAGCAACCAGGTTTCTTATGCTTCGCATGAGATTCTCTCCTAATCGATTTCCAACAGACTGACAGAGGTTACTAGCGGTAAGTTGGGCCAAAGTAATGGCACTCACGGCATCTTGATGGCCGTGTTATCGATCATCACATCAGCCGCGCAACGCTCTCTTGCCCCTGTTCGGCAATCTCGCATGCATCAATGCCGGTCAGCCCGCCACCAGTGACAACCCGCCTGCCCTCAACCAGCAAGTCACGCACCCACGGCATGGCCTGCCGTGCCTCGAGCAACAGAAAACCGGCAGCGATTTGTTCGCTGCCGGATTATCTTGTCGTGATGCTGCCCGTGATCAGGCGAACCACCAGCGTTCCGGCGCTTTCTCACCGTCCATTTCCCAATTTGCAGCCACGTCATCGTCATGGGCTATCTTCTTGGAAACGCCCATGATGTGGTTTGCGAACATGGGGATGATCGCCCCGCCATCATCGTTCACAAGTAATTGCGTTTCACGATACATGGCGGCACGCTTGTCTTCATCCAGTTCGGCCCGCGCCTGGACGACCAGTTCGTTGAACTTCCTGGATGCATCCGTGCCCTTCCACGCCGTATCGTTCCATTCGGTAGAGTCGATATAGGCCGAGGCATACATCCAGTCCGACGTGGGCCGTCCGCCCCAGTAGCACGCACACCAGCCCTTCTTGTTCCACACATTGGTCCAGTAGCCATCCTTGGGTTCGCGCACCACTTCAACATTGATGCCGCATTCCTTGGCTGATTCCTGGATCAGCACAGCAGCATCGACCGCACCTGCAAAGGCTGCATCGGAAGCCGACAGCTTGATTGGACCGCTGTGCCCGGACTTCTTGTAGTGCTCAGCGGCTTTTTCCGGGTCAAACTCCCGCTGTGGCAGGTCGTCTGCGAAGAAACTGGTCGCCGGCGATATGGGATGGTCGTTGCCCAGCGCGCCGTGGCCGAGGAGGATCTTGTCAACCAGTTCCTGCCTTTTGATCGCGAGCTTGAGAGCCATGCGCAGGTCGTAGTTGCCGAACGGTTCGGTATCGAGCCGCATCGGGAATGTGTAGTGCAATGTCCCAGTCTTCTCCAGAATGGAGATGGCCGGGTTGCGTGCCAGCAGGGCAACCGTCTTGGGATCGACACGGCTGATCGCATCAACTTCACCATTTAACAGCGCCGTTTGCCGGGCGGTTACGTCGACCAGTGCCAGCATCTCGATTTCGTCGAAATGTGCGCGGCCCTCGTTCCAGTAATTGGGATTGCGCGTGGCATGAAGCCGGACCCCCGGTTCGAATTCCTTGACGACATATCCGCCGGTACCAATGCCGGACTGCGGATCAACTTTGCCGTCCTTCGAAGGCAGTATCACAAAGTGATAGTCGCTGGCGATGTATGGGAAGTCTGCGTTCGGGCCTTCAAGCTCAAAGACCACATTGCCGCCTTCCGCGCGAATGTCCTTCACGCCTTTCAGAAGGCCCTTTGCAGCCGATTTCGAGTCTTCGCCGCGATGCAGGTTGAACGAGGCAACCACGTCTTCCGCCGCCAGGGATTTGCCGTTGTGAAATTCCACGCCCTGGCGCAGTTTGAACACCCAGGTCGCGCCATCTGAAGATTCATAGGTTTCTGCAAGGCTTGGCCCCAACCCACCCTTGGACGTAATCTCGGTGAGCTGGTTTGCGTACATGTTGCCAGTGGCAGTTGTGAAACCGTTCTCGTAGGTTTGCGGGTCCAGTGTATCCGTTGTCTGGCCATGCGCTTTGCCAATGCGGAACTTGCCACCTTTTTTCGGCGTTGCCGCTTGCGCCCTGTCTGCCATTGATAGCGCGCCCGGTAATGCAACACCTGCTGCCAGCGCACACATGACAAACTGCCGCCTGTCGATCTGCCTTGCGGTCAGCATGTTGCCCTTTTGCTTGAGATATTCGTCTTTCATCATTTCCTCCCTGAGATTGTTGAATTTGGTGTTGCCGCCGCCAATTCGCCCATAGCCTCTCATGGAACGCCGATCATTGTCCAATTGCGAAGCCTTTGCGCAGTTGTCTGGCCGGTTTCAGTTGTGATGAACCGGCATACACAGATAGCGAATTTCTTTTGTGTAGCAGTGGAAGATCCCTACGACATCAGCCTTGCAACACGCTTGTGTGCATGCTCCGAAATCTCTCGCGCATCAACGCCAGTCAACTCGCCATCACTGACAACGCGCTTGCCCTCAACCAGCAGATCGCGCACCTGCAGCTGGCCACATAACAACAGGGCAGCCACCGGGTCCCAGGCGCCTGCCGCCTCAAGGCCCGACACATCCCATATGGCGATGTCCGCGCGCTTGCCTGCTTCAATGGAGCCCAGCTCGCTGCCGCGTCCCAGCACTGTTGCACCGCCCACCGTGGCGATCTCCAGGGCTTCGCGCGCCGCAAACGCATTTGCCCCGTGTCTGACCCGCTGCAGCAGCATGGCCTGGCGTGCTTCCGACAGCAGGTGACCGGCATCATTGCTGGCAGACCCGTCCACGCCCAGCGCCACGCGCACGCCTGCATCGCGCATCTCGCGTACCGGCGCAATGCCGGAGCCCAGGCGGCAGTTGGAGCACGGGCAATGGGCTACGCCAGTATTGGTCCGCGCGAACAGGTCGATTTCCTGTTCGTCCAGCTTGACACAATGGGCATGCCAGACATGCTCGCCAACCCAGCCCAGATCCTCGGCATACTGGCCTGGCCGGCAGCCGAAGTTTTCCAGCGAGTAGGCAATGTCCTCGTCATTTTCAGCCAGGTGCGTGTGCAGCATGACCCGCTTGTCGCGCGCCAGCGCAGCGGCGTCCTTCATCAGGTCGGTACTGACAGAGAAGGGCGAGCATGGCGCCAGGCCGACACGCACCATGGCCCCGTCTGACGGCTCATGGTGGGCGTCCACGACACGGATGAAATCCTCCACAATGTCCCGCTCGTTCTCGACCAGCGAATCCGGTGGCAGGCCACCGTCACTTTCACCCACACTCATCGCGCCGCGTGTCGGGTGAAACCGCACAGCCACGCTCTGTGCTGCGTCAATTGTGTCTTCCAGCCTGGCGCCATTGGGGAAGATGTAGAGGTGGTCCGAACTCATCGTACAGCCTGACAGCGCCAGTTCAGCCAGGCCCAGTTGTGCCGACACAAACATGTCCTCCGGCTGCATCCGCGCCCAGATCGGGTACAGCGCGCGCAGCCAGTCGAACAACAGTGCATCCTGACCGGCAGGCACGGCTCGGGTCAGGGTCTGGAACAGATGATGATGGGTGTTGACCAGGCCCGGCGTCACCACGCATCCGCGCGCATCGATTGTCTCGTCGCTCTCCTGGGCGTGGCCGGATGCGCCGACCGAGACAATCACACCGTCCTCCATCAGGACACTTCCTCCGGCAATTTCGCGGCGGCCGGCATCCATTGTGACAACGATATCGGCGTTGATGATCTGCAGTTTCGTCATGTAGGTATCGTGCCCATAAATTCTACCAGTGCAAGACGCACATGGGAGGTGTGCACTGCCTGCACCACTTACTGCTTGATCGGGGCAGTCCGGTCCTGTTCTAGTCACAGGTTCCGCAACGTCGAGTTGGAGACGGCTTCACATGTCTGAAGATCGCCCCGCACTGGCAGCAACCTTGATGGTGGGTGCCCTGTGCATGCTCAGCCTTCAGGATTCACTCGTAAAGCTGGCGAGTGCGGATGTGTCTTTGTGGCAGTTTCAGACATTACGCGCCATTTTCAACCTCACCATGCTGTTCGTGCTGGCCCGTTTCATCTGGGGCAACGGGTCTGCCTGGCCGAAACAGTTCTGGACCGTGGCCATGCGCAGTTTCTTTCTGATCGGCGCGATGCTGTGCTTTTTCGGCGCGATTCCGTTCCTCAGCCTGTCGGAGGTTGCAGCGGGCCTGTATGTGTTTCCCCTGTTCGTCGCCGTCCTGTCTGCAGTGTTCCTCGGCGAGCATGTCGGCCCGCGCCGTGTCATCGCGGTTGCAGCCGGATTTGCCGGAACGCTTCTCATCCTGAAACCGGCATCCGCCTCGTTCCAATGGGTATCTCTCGTTCCCGTCATGGCCGGCCTGTTCTACGCAGCCACCGTGCTGACCACAAGAAAACTGTGCCGGGAAGAAAGCCCGGCAACCCTGGCGCTCGGCGTGTCGGTGGCGTTTGTGACGGTTGGCGGTCTGGGCATGGCTGTCATGGAAACCGTCAAGCCGGCAGCATTGGCCGAGAGCTGGCCCTACCTGTTTGTAGGATGGAATCCCCTGAGCCTGGAAACGGCGGCCATCATCGCGGTGTGCTCGATACTCAATCTGGCCGCCAATATCGGACTGGCGAAAGCCTATCAAAGTGCGGAGTCAAGCTGGTTGGCGCCGTTCGACTATTCCTATCTTATCTTCGCAACCTTCTGGGGCGTGGTGATGTGGAGCGATATTCCCGACGTGTTGTCGTTCACCGGCATGGCGATGATTGCCGGGTCCGGCTGCTATGTAGCCTGGCGCGAACGCACCGAGAGCCGGTTACGACAGGCTGATCTCAACCGCGCGCTGAGGTGACGATGGTGGTGCAGCAAGGCCTCTTCCTACTCCAACACCTCACACATAACGGAACACAAATACGAACCAC
Source organism: Anderseniella sp. (assembly GCA_013041995.1). Classification (GTDB taxonomy): domain Bacteria; phylum Pseudomonadota; class Alphaproteobacteria; order Rhizobiales; family Aestuariivirgaceae; genus Anderseniella. Next base: position 4,762 of record JABDRA010000606.1, read on the forward strand.
AAAGCCACGATCCCCATCGGCCACCACAGGGGCGAACCGATGAAGAACAGCCAGGCGATGAAGATGAAGGCTGAGCCCAGCAACGAGATGAACAGCCGGTCACCGCGCGTCGTGTCTATGGCAAACACACCACGGCGCGGATCGCCGCCCGGGCGATAATATTCCCACACCCCCATGGCGGTTATGGCCAGCACGATGAAGATGAAGAAGCTGGCCGTGGCCGGTGTCCAGGCCATCCACGTCTTGCCCAGCGGCAGGGTCCACCATTTGGCAGAGAACATGACAACGTCTTCCATGGCGCCAGCGTCCTTTCTTCTAGACCCGGCCCAGGGCAAAGCCCTTGGCGATGTAGTTGCGCACAAAGTAGATCACAATCGCACCGGGTATGATGGTCAGCGTCCCGGCTGCCGCCAGCAGCCCGAGTTCATAGCCCGACGATGACGCGGTCTTGGTCATGGTTGCGGCAATCGGTTTGGCCGCAACCGCCGTCAGTGTCTTGGCCAGCAGCAACTCCACCCAGGAGAACATGAAACAGAAGAACGCCGCCACACCGACACCCGCAGCAATGGTGGGGATGAATATCTTCACGAAAAACGCCGGGAACGAATAGCCGTCCACATAGGCCGTTTCATCGAGTTGCTTAGGCACACCCGACATGAAACCTTCCAGGATCCACACCGCCAGCGGCACATTGAACAATGTATGGGCCAGCGCCACGGCCAGGTGCGTATCGAAGATGCCGATTGCAGAATAGAGCTGGAAGAACGGCAGGGCAAACACCGCCGCCGGCGCCATACGGTTGGTCAGCAGCCAGAAAAACAGGTGCTTGTCGCCCAGGAAGCGATACCGCGAGAATGCATAGGCCGCCGGCAGGGCCACCGTTACCGACAACACCGTATTGATGGTCACATAGATGATCGAGTTGATATAGCCATTGTACCAGGTCGGATCGGTAAAGATGGTCCGGTAGTTCTCCAGCGTGAAATTCTGCGGCCACAGGGTAAACGAGCCGAGGATTTCATTGGTGGTCTTGAATGACATCGACACCAGCCAGTAGATCGGCAACATCAGGAAGATGATGTAGATCGTCGGGATCAGCCACTTGGCTCTAGCCATCACTGTTCCTCCCCTCTGGTCATTACGGTGTAGAAAATCCAGCTGAACAGCAGGATCACCAGGAAGTAGATCAACGACATGGCAGCCGCCGGTCCGAGGTCAAACTGGCCGAGTGCGATCTTCACCAGATCAAGTGACAGCAAGGTTGTCGAATTGCCGGGCCCGCCGCCGGTCAGCACAGACGGCTCGGTATAGATGTTGAACGAGTCCATGAAGCGCAGCAGAACGGCGATGGTCAGCACCCGCTTCATCTTGGGCAACTGGATGTACCTGAAGATCGCCCATGAACTCGCCCCGTCGATGCGCGCTGCCTGATAATAGGCGTCGGGAATCGACACCAGGCCCGCATAGGCGAGCAACACCACCAGCGACGTCCAGTGCCACACATCCATCAGGATGAGCGTGAACCAGGCATCCCCCGGCTGGCGCGTGTAATTGTAGTCGAAGCCGATCATGTTCAGCGTCTTGCCCAGAAGGCCAAGTTCCGGCAGGCCGAAAATGTTCCACATGGCGCCGACCACGTTCCACGGGATCAAGAGCGGCATGGCCATCAGCACAAGGCAAACCGAGACCCACGGGCCTTTACGAGGCATGGCGAGCGCAATGATGACGCCCAGCGGAATTTCAATCGCCAGGATGGTGCCGGTGAAAAACAACTGGCGCCCGAGCGCATCATGAAACCGTGGTGAGCGCAGGATTTCCTCAAACCAGCGCAGGCCCGCCCAGAAGAACACGTTGTCGCCGAAGGTTTCCTGAACCGAATAGTTGACCACCGTCATCAGTGGCACGATGGCGTTGAAGGCCACCAGTATCAGAACCGGGGCGACGAAGAACCAGGCTTTCTGGTTGACGGTCTTGTTCATGGTTGGCCTTCCCGGCCTGCCAGCCATCCGTCGGTGTAAATCCGGGTCGCTGCCGGGTCGAATTCAAGATGAGCGCTGTCCGACGGTATTGCACCGCCTTCTTCGACCAGCAGCCTGACCCGGCCGCCGGCGCTGTCGGCCTCCACAATGGAAAACCGCCCCGCGTCAGAGACTTTCACCACGCGGGCCTCAAGACCCTGGCCCGCGAATTTAACAAACTCGGGCCGCACTCCAATCTCCGATTTACCGGCCTTCGCGCTTGCCTTGTTCGCCGTGGCGATCCTTTTGCCCGCAATATAGGCGTGGCCGTTCTTCACCTCGCAGTCCAGCACGTTCATGCCGGGTGATCCAATGAAGTGTCCGACAAAGGTATGGTGCGGTTCTTCAAACAATTCCTTCGGTGTGCCGACCTGCACCACCTCACCGACATTCATCACAACAACCTTGTCGGCAAAGGTGATCGCCTCGGTCTGGTCGTGGGTCACGTAGATCATGGTGTTTGGAACCCGGGTGTGAAGCTCCTTCAGCTTGGAGCGCAGCTGGAATTTCAGATGCGGATCAATCACGGTGAGCGGTTCATCAAACAGGATGGCGTTGACATCCGTTCGCACCAGCCCGCGGCCCAGCGAGATCTTCTGCTTGCCGTCCGCCGTCAACCCGGATGCCCGGTTGCCGAGGGTCGCGGTAAGATCGTTCATCTCTGCAACTTCCAGCACGCGCTTTTTGACGGTAATCTCGTCGACACCGCGATTGCGCAGCGGAAACGCCAGATTGTCGTAAACCGTCATAGTGTCGTAAACGACGGGAAACTGGAAAACCTGCGCGATCTTGCGCTGCTCCGGCGGCAGTCCGGTGACGTCGTGATCATCAAACAAGACGCTGCCGTGTGATGGCGTCAGCAGCCCGGAGATCAGGTTGAGCAGGGTTGTCTTGCCACACCCCGACGGCCCGAGCAGCGCATAGGCACCGCCATCATCCCAATCGAGATTGAGTTCCTTCAATGCCCAGTCTTCGTCGTTGACCGGGTTCGGCATATAGGCATGTTTGAGATTTTTCAGGGTTATCCGGGCCATGTCACGCCGCCTTTTCGGCTGAGGACAAGTCGACCAGATGTCCGCCTGCATCAAAGTAGAAGCACTTCGACATGTCGGCGTAGAACCTGGCAAACCGGCCGGTCTCAAACGGATGCACGCCATGTGACAGGGACACCCATGGATGGTCATGGGCTTGAAAGTGAATGATGCTTTCCGAACCGGTGAGTTCGGCGACCTTGACCTTGCCCTCGACGACCACCGACTTGCTCGACTGGCGCACCGGCGATACGTGATGCGGACGGATACCTATGGTGTAGGTGCCGTCGGCAAGGCCTTTGTCAGCCTTCCACGACACCCCCTCATCAAGCAGCACCCAGCCGGACTTCACCGACGCTTTGGCCAGATTGATCGGCGGTTCTGAAAACACTTTTGCCGACTCCAGACCGGAAGGGTGCCGGTAAATCTGCGCGGTCGGACCGAGGTCCACGACCCGGCCCTCGTGCATGGCAGCGGTCTGCCCGCCCAGCAACAGGGCTTCCGTCGGCTCGGTGGTGGCATAGACCACAACGCAATTTCGTTCCGCAAACAGTCTCGGCAGCTCGTCGCGCATTTCTTCGCGTAGTTTGAAATCAAGGTTGGCGAGCGGTTCGTCCAGCAAGATCAGGTCGCTGTCCTTGACCAGCGCGCGCGCCATGGCGGTGCGTTGCTGCTGGCCGCCCGACAGTTCCGATGGCCGCCGGTCCAGCATGGCTGAAATACGCATTAGTTCGGCCATCTCGCCAACCCGGGACTGGATTTCCTGGACGGGAAGCCGTGCAACGCGCAGCGGCGAGGCAATGTTGTCGAACACCGACATGTTGGGATAGTTGATGAACTGCTGATAGACCATCGACACATTGCGTTTCTGGACCGCCGTGCCGGTGACGTTCCTGCCGTCGAACCAGACCTCACCCGAGGTTGGTTTTTCAAGGCCCGCCATCATCTGCATCAGGGTTGTCTTGCCGGCAAGCGTGGTGCCAAGCAGTATGTTGAAACTGCCCGGTTCAAACGTCAGGTCGGTCGGGTGGATGTGCACATCCGCTCCCACCTTCTTGGCCACGTTTTTCAGTTCAAGCGCCATAGCGCATCCTGCCGCCGCTTGGGGTCCTGACCCCGGGTTTCAGTAAATGTTGGATGCGGGGGAGCAGCCCGGCGTCTGAAATTCCGGACCGCTCATCACGCATGGGAGAAAATGCGCTTCCCTACTGCGCCCAGCGCTTGACGATTTCTTCATACGCAATCGTCTTGCCTGGCTCCTTCTCGTTTTCCAGCTTTGCAGCCGGGCCATCCGCCTTGCCGAGCCAGTCGGCAGGATCCTTGGCTTCGTTCAGGCGCGGACCGCACCCGCCATAGACCTTGGCCTGTTCGTCGGCAGCCTGCATGCGGCTCATGACCTGGTCCATTTCACCGGCCAGGCGATCCATGGCCTGCTGCGGTGTAAATGCACCTGAGTTCACGTCACCGATGTTCTGCCACCACAACTGCGCCAGTTTCGGATAATCAGGCACATTGACACCGGTCGGTGTCCAGTTGACCCGGTCCGGCGAGCGATAGAACTCGATAAGCCCCCCCAGTTTCGGCGCGCGTTTGGTGAAGTGGTCATGACGCACGGTGCTGTCGCGAATGAAGGTCAGGCCGACGTCGGACTTTTTCACATCCACCGTCTTGGATACCACGAACTGAGCGTACAGCCAGGCTGCCTTGGCGCGGTCAACCGGTGTGGACTTGAGAATTGTCCACGATCCGGCATCCTGATAGCCAAGCTTCATGCCGTCTTTCCAGTACGGCCCGTGCGGGCTTGGCGCCATGCGCCACTGCGGATTGCCGTCATCGTCAACGGTGTTGTTGCCTTCCGACTTCGGCGCAACCATGGAGGCGGTGAACGCCGTGTACCAGAATATCTGCTGGGCCACATTGCCTTGTGCCAAGGCCGGCAGCGACTGGTTGAAATCATAGTCAGCCGCACCGGGAGGCGCATACTTGCGCAGCCATTCATCCCACTTGGCGATGGCGAAGACGGACGCCGGAGCATTGGTGCCGCCGCCACGGGCAACAGATGCACCGGACGGATTGCAGCTGTCTGCTTCCATGCGGATGCCCCACTCGTCAATCGGGCGGCCGTTCGGCAGGCCCGGTGACGTGGCACCGGCCATGGAAAGCCAGGCATCGGTCATGCGCCAGCCGAGGTCTGGCGCGCGCTTGCCGTAATCCATGTGGCCATAGATGCGGACACCATCGATTTCCTTGACGTCCTCACTGAAGAATTGCGCAATGTCCTCATAGGCAGACCAGTTGACCGGCACACCCAGCTCATAGCCGTACTTGGCCTTGAACTGTTCCTTAAGTTCCGGCTTGTCGAACCAGTCCTTGCGGAACCAGTACAGGTTGGCGAACTGCTGGTCAGGAAGCTGGTATAGCTTGCCGTCCGGACCGGTCGTGAACGACTTGCCGATGAAGTCGTCGACATCCAGGTTCGGGTTGGTCA
>JABDRA010000609.1 GCA_013041995.1 Anderseniella sp.
GTGCTGTTTCATGTACTTGCGCACTTCGTGAAGTTTTGCGTCGACCAGAAAGCGATACCAAAATCCCTGCAAGACATGAAAGTGCCAACCTGCCTTGCCGTCCAGAAAACCAAGCATCACGAAGTAACGAAAGATGAAGTAGAACAGTGATCTCAGCTCGGCAGGTACCTTGTTGTAAATATTGTTTTTGAGAAAACTCCGCTTTTTTGCGTGAAAACCGGCGCCTGTTGGCAGTGTGTCAACAGGCTTGAAATGATGACTGCTGTTGAGGACCTCAACAGCCTCCCGCGATGCATAGGAATTGTGCTTGCTGATCCACCAGTCAAGCGGGTTCAGATTTATGTCCGACAGCACAATTTCAGATTTCTGCACTCGACCGGCCACTATCAAATGCTCGTCCATCCAGCGATTCTCACATCGGCCGGTTCCACTGCGCCACAGTCTTAATTGCCAGTTTGGTTCTATTCCGCCGTGACGAATACGGCGCCCCATGAAATGTATTCGGCGCTTTATCAGAACACCGTCGACGTCAGCAGCGACAGAATCGACTGCAGTAGCCAGATCTTGCGAAGCCTCGCTGTCAACGACTTCATCAGCGTCTATCCTCAGGAACCACCCGTTTCTGTGGGCAAGCTGGTCAATGGCGAAATTGACCTGCTCCGCATGATTGACGAACGGATTGATCAGAATCTCCGCTCCGAGATCCTCAGATATTTCCCTGGTCTGATCAGTCGACTCACTATCTATTACCGTTATGCTGGCGCACTGATCACCAAGGCTCCTGATGCATCTCGCAATGTGACGCTCTTCATTGAACGTCAGTATGATGGCGTGGATCTCAGCAGTCACAGCCGTATCATACCAACGATTTTACCGGGCTCCCGATTTCCGAAACGGTGCGTCATCTCAGTTCAAGCTCGATCTGTTTCGCTGAGCGCAAAGCAAATAATAGCAACATCAAGCTTGGATTCGCTCCGCCACCATTGGGAAATGCGGAGGTGGAAACGACCCGTAAACCGGTCACGTCATGCGGCGCTAGATCACCATCCAGCACACTGTCCAAACGGTTTGTACCCATTCTTGTTGAACCCGTCGGATGATAGATTCCACCCCCTTCGGTAAGCTCGTTCACAATGCCTGATTGAGCCCGCGAATCCAGCTTGCCAATGCGCTCCGGCATATGCTTTTGCCATTCCGCAACAAGTTTTGAAGTTACCGTCATGAACGTTTTCACATCATCTGCCAGTACATTCCAGTCAATGCGTGCCAGAGGCTGACCGAGGGCATCACATCTGGTATCCGAAAGAGAAATCCGGTTTTGCCGGACTGGCTTCTGCTCGGTCACAACATGCAGCTCATAGCCTGCCCCGCGCGGAGCGAGAACCGTCCGTTTTGCAACGCCCCACCAGGCTGCCTGCAAAAGCCAGGGAAACTCTGAGCACAAAGCGCCCACATCGGCAGCTTTTGGCAACTGGTATCTTTGAACGGACTGCGCCAACCCTCTGATGGCCGCGAAGCCTGCAGACCCAGCTGTAGTAAAGGCGACATGCGCAAATCCGCCGGGCAACCCCTTATTTCTCCGGGCCTGCCCGGAAAGCTCCATGCGCCAGTTGCGCATACCTCCGTTTGCAAACTGGAAGCTGAACAACTGGTTGAGCTGGTTTTTGCCGGCATTTTTGACATCAGCGACGACCGCGGATAGATGGTCGTTAAAGTATTGGCCTAAAGGCATGTCGTTGAACATTGCCGGGTATTTCCTGGCTGTCATCAGAAGAAACCGCGTCGACTCTATGGCTCCTCCCGCCAGCACGGTGACAGGCGCCTCGACAGAAATCGAACCGCCGCTAGTTGACTGGGCAAACACGCCGTTGACCCTGCCGGTATCGGCATTGAGAGATGTCACCAGCGCATTCAACCATATCTCTATATTCGGAGCGCTTCGAATGTAGCTGCGATGGACATTGGCCATGTTGCGCGAAGCAAATTTTGGCCATTTGGGAGATCTCCATGAGAAACTGGGCAATCGGGCCGGCCATGAGCTTAACGGTGCATCCTCCTCGTAACTGCCCGCCGAAAGCCCGAACATGGTTTCCACTTCAGGGAGGTATTTCCACAGCTCGGCGACGTCGACGGGCCATTCCGGGCCCCAGTCTGCCGTGTGCCGGTGCAGGTCTTCCGGGATAAAGGGGAGCAGCGCACCGCCCCATTGTGTCGACGTACCACCCAGGCAGCGAAACCGACCCTCGGTGGCACCTTTGTACGCTTGCCCGGCCAGCTCGACCTCATTGAATGAATCTGCTGCGGCTGACTGTGTCGGACCTCCGCTCTCAAGCACCACCACCCGGCGTCCCGATTTGGCCAGCCGGACAGCCAGCGCAAGGCCCGCAAGGCCGGCCCCGACTACTGCCACGTCAGCGCTCAAGGTCTGCGGCTCACCGACTGCTGAAAGGTCGCGGATCAAATCGGTCAGGCCTCTTCGCCTGCGCGGTCCAAAGCTGTTTGATACTGTGCCAACCGTGAAAC
>JABDRA010000618.1 GCA_013041995.1 Anderseniella sp.
GCTCAGGGGCATGAGCCAGCGCAATTGCCAGTTCAAGCCGTTTCAGGTCGCCATAGGCCAGGATGGCGGCAGCGCGTTCAGCCTGTTCGTGCATACCGACTAGTTTCAGAAGCTGCATAGCTTCATCCACATGAAGGCCGGACGCAGACCGCCAGATATCCCAGGTCTTGCGGTGATGCGAGATCAGCGCCATCTGCACGTTTTCCCGCACGGTCATTGATGCATAGGTTGCGGTGATCTGGAAAGTGCGCCCTACCCCCATTCGCCAGACGCGCCGGGGGCTCAGCCCCAGGATGCTGGTGCCATTGAGCGTGACCTGACCTGAATCGGCTTTCAGTTGACCGTTGAGCATGTTGAAGCAGGTGGTCTTGCCGGCGCCGTTTGGCCCGATCAGCGCCAACAGTTCGCCTTTTGCCAGATCGAAAGACACATCCGAAACGGCCTGGAGACCACCGAAGGATTTGGACAGGTTACGGACACTTAGGACGGGCGCGTTCATGATGCCTGTTCCTCATTGCGTTCAAACCCAGCCTTGACCGCGATTTTCTTGATGAATCCGGCGATGCCTTCAGGTGCGATCACCACGATCGCGATGATGATGGCGCCCAGTATGGCGCGCCAGTAATCCAGCCGTGAAATCTCGTCCTCCAGAAGCCTGAAGACACCTGCTCCTACAACCGGGCCTGACAGTGTCTGAACACCACCCAGCAACACCATGACAAGCGCATCCACCGAACGTGGAATGGCGGCTTCATCAGGGAATATGGACCCCTTTGAAAACACGTAGACGCCGCCGGCAATACCGGCGAACATACCGGCGATAATGAAAGCTGCCCACTGGTGGTGCCTGAGATTGATACCGATGGATTCAGTGCGGTTGGGGTTGTCACGCCCGCCTCTGAGCGTATAGCCGAACGGCGAGAAGATCATGCGGCGCATGGCAAGAATACTGCCACCGCACAGAACCAGCGCCAGGTAGTAATAGGCGGTTTTCGATTTGGCCCATTCAGACGGCCAGATGCCCAGCAACCCGTCATCGCCACCGGTCAGGTCCTGCCACTGGAAGGCTGTCGACCAGACAATCTGGGCAGCAGCCAGCGTCAGCATGGCCATATACACACCAGACAGACGCACACAGAACCAGCCGAATATGAGTGCGCCCGCAGCCGCCATCAGCGGTGCTGCCAACAAGGCAAGTTCCATTGATCCACCGGCATACTTGATGACGAATGCCGCGCCATAAGCGCCGAGGCCAAAGTATGCCGCATGGCCAAACGACACCATGCCGCCATTGCTCATGATAAAATGCAGGCTTGCTGCAAACAGCGCAAAGATCAGCACGTCCGTCGCCAGAACGATGGCAAACTCGCCGGCCAGGAAGGGCATCACGACAAGACCCGCGAGCAGCAACCCCGCAACCGACTTGGCAAGTGTGCTGGCAGGACGGATAGGCAACTCAACCTGACCTGCCGAATGGGCCAGGGTTTCTGCTTTTCCGAGCAGGCCATAGGGTCTGATGACCAGCACGACAGCCATGACAACAAACGCCAGTACAATGGTCGCCTGCGGCAGCACCAGAACACCAAATGCATTCAGTTCACCGATCAGCAATGCAGCGATAAAGGCACCTGGAATGGAGCCCATGCCGCCAATGACGACAACCACGAAGGCTTCGGCGATGATCGACAGATCCATGAGCAGGTTGACTGAGACACGGGGCACCTGAAGCGCCCCGCCAAGACCCGCCAGAAACGATCCCAGGAAAAACACCGTGGTGAACAGCCATGACTGGTTGACACCCAGAGAAGCCACCATTTCGCGATCCAGCGTGGCGGCCCGTACCAGGATTCCCCAGCGGGTGCGGTTGAGCAGCAGCCACATGGCACCCAGCACAACAGGACCCAGGGCGATCAGCAGCAGGTCATATTCAGGTATCGGCTCACCAAAAATGCGAACCACACCATCAAGCCCGGGCGCGCGCGGCCCGAACTGGTCCTCGCCGCCAAAGATAAACAGGACGGCATCCTGCATCAGCAGCACCACGCCGAAGGTTGCAACGAGTTGATACAATTCCGGTGCGTTGTATATGCGCTTCAGGATCAGCATTTCGACGAGAACGCCGACCAGCGCAACGATCAGTGCGGCGGCCAGAACAGACCCCCAGAAGCCCAGAATACTGCCGGGCACGAACTGCACCAGCGAATAGGCGACGTAAGCGCCAAGCATGTAAAACGACCCGTGCGCGAAATTCACAACACGCGTTACACCGAAAATCAGTGACAGCCCGCACGCCACGAGAAACAGCGACGAGGCGCTCGAAAGGCCCGTCAGGAACTGGGCGAAATAGAAGCTCATTCAGCCCCCTTGATGTGCTGTTTTGAAATGGCGGACCCGGAAACTCCCGGACCCGCCCAAATTGTGAGCTTAGTCTGCAGGCCGCATGGCCTTGACGTCTTCGTCCGACGGCTGATAGTCCGCGCCGTCAGCATAGAACCAGTCAACCATGACACCGGCGCCATCCTTGACATCGGTCTTGCCGACCCAGGCACCCATGGTGGACTGATGGTCCTGCGCCCGGAATACAAACTTCCCCGACGGCGACATCACCTCGAGACCCTTCATGGTGTCGACCAGGGTTTCTGTATCATAGGCGTCAGCCTTGTTGAGCAAAGCAGCCAGCGAGGCAATTACATTGTATCCGACAATCGAGCCCAGCTTGGGTGCTTCGCCCCACTTCTTCATGTAAGCATCAAAAAACGCCTTGTGTTCCGGCGTTTCCACGGCACCTTGCGGATAGCCGGTGACAATCCAGCCCTTGGGCGCTTCACCCTTCAAGGGCTCCAGGTATTCCGGCTCGCCGGACAAAAGCGACACGACGGTGCGGTTTTCAAATGTGCCGCGCAGGTTTCCTTCGCGGACAAACTGGGCAAGATCGCCACCGAACGTCACATTGAATATACCGTCCGGCTTGGCAGCTTCCACCGCCCGCACAACCGGACCGGCATCGATCTTGAACACGGTCGGCCACTGTTCTTCAACGAACTCGGCATCCGGTACAAGTTTGGTCAGCTCTTTCTTGAAGGCTGCCACGGCTTCCTTGCCATAGGCATAGTTGGGTGCCACCGTTGCCCACTTCTTGGCGCCTGTCTTGGCTGCTTCCTTGGCCAGCATTGCCGCCTGCATGGTGGTCGACGGGCGCAGCCTGAAGGTATAACGATTGCCTGATTTCCAGACGATTGCATCGGCCAGCGGCTCGGCCGCCAGGAAGAAAACCTTGTTCTGCTTGGCGAAGTCGGTCACCGCAAGACCGATATTGGACAGGAAGGTTCCCGTCAGCAGGGTTACCTTTTCTTTCGAAACCATTTCTTCGGCGATGGTTACCGCATTGCCGGGTTTGCCGCCATCATCACGATCAATGATTTCCAGCGGGCGGCCCTTGATGCCGCCTGCCGCATTGACTTCTTCAAGAGCCAGTTCCCAACCTTTTTTGTACGGGTCGAGAAACGCCGGCAAACGGGAATAGGAATTGATCTCGCCGATGCGGATCGGTTCTGCCGCCTGAGCCGCAATCGCGGTCAGGGCAACACCTGCAGCCAGCACGCAACCGGCCATGTACTTCAAAATTTTCATACTCTCTCCCTTTCGTTTCAATCACAATGATACGGCTCAAACACCGTGTCATCCAGTTTCAGTTTGAGCCCACCCCCTCTTCCGCATGCAGCAGTTTTTCAATGCGGCTGCGATACACATTGGGACCCTTGTCAAAGGCCAACCGCACCGGGCGATGGTATTGCGGCTTCAACTCCTCAAGCTGAATGGCTTCAAGGATTTCCTTGTCCTCATTGAACGCCACCCGGAACATGGCGTCCATGGATTGAGACACTTTCTCGTCGTCAATGGCAACATTTCGCAAATGCATCCAGCGATCAATCGTATTGGTGTCGTCCACAGGTGTCAGGAAATGCAGTGCAAACACCCGAACGCCTTCGTGTCGTTTGTCTTCGGGCAGGTTAAGTGCTGCATCAGCGCTGCCGAAGTCGATCACGGCAATGGACGGCAGATGCAGATAATAGTAATGCCAGCGATCCACATTGCCGGTGAAACCGCCGAATTTCTGGAAGAATCCGACCGGCGGCGCATCACGTATCCAACGCCAGGCAACAATCACATCACCTTCCACATCTGCATGTACCGGCACGTCTTCACTGGCGGCATTGCCCAGCGTGGTGGGGTGAACAAAACTCACATGCGCCGGATCAACCAGGTTCTCCGCCACATTCAGGTAGTGCGACTGAAGATGCAGGGCATCGCCCTGGTGGGCATGCCATTGCGGATCGGCAAACTCGGGCAGGCTGAAAATGTCGCCCGGATCGGCAAGGCTTGCCTCGCCCATCCATATCCAGACGATATGGTCTTTCTCATGCACCGGATAGGCTTGCACAGAGGTCTTCGGGATATTGTCCTGACCGGGCGCGCGGATGCAGGCACCTGCCTTGTCGAAGGTCAGGCCGTGATACCCGCACTGGATGGCATCGCCCGCCATCAGGTGCCCCTTGGACAGAGGTAGCTGGCGGTGCGGGCAGCGGTCCCGCAGGGCGCAAACCTGACCATCCTCGCCACGGTACATGACAATGTCATCGCCCAGAATTGTGAAGCGGCGCAGCGTGCGATCAAATTCACCCGCCCAGCCGGCGACGTACCAGGCATTGCGAACAAATTTCATGTCGACATCCTCCTTCAACTGGCTGGCCCGGGCCGGGTCAGCGCAAACCGTCTTCGCCCTTTGCTTCGTCCTTGGTCAACCCGCCCACCCTCGGCAGCGGACGGCCAGAATCAGTGACGGCCACGGCGACAAGAATCTCGTTGGCACGCGGCGCGTCTGAAATGCGCACTTCCATACCGTCGAAATGCGAGCGTACGTATGCTGCATCCTTGTGGCCGAGCGGCACATCGAGAACCGTGCCCATGCCACCACGTTTCTTGGATGACGGTACAAGGGCCGCCCCTTTTTCCACCGCCTTGCGCAAGGGTGCGCCAAGTTTCGGATGCAGAATTGCTGCAGCATGCTCCAGTTCGCCGTTTTCAGCGACAAGCGCTGCCTTGCCATAGCTTTCGGCGTCTGCCGGTGCAATGCCGAGCGCGGCAACCGCTCTTTCGCCCAGTTTGCCGCCAAGCTCTTCGCCAACCTGCATCAGGTCGGAAAGGTCTTCAACAAACCGGCCTGCAAAAGGATTGTCGATAACCGCCACCGCGCAGGCCCGTCGTGTCGGGGGGGCAATCTGCCTGCCCTGTTCGATGTGAATTTCATCAACAAACACGGCGATCTTTCTGATCTTTGCACTGCTCATCTAAGCCCGTCCTCTCCCTTGATATCGCTGGCCGGCAAGCCACCGGCGCGGTTGTGCACCCTGGCCCCTGTGGTCATTACCAGCACAACTGCCATTTCATCGGCGCGCGGGGCATCTTCCACCCCCACTTCAATGGCATCAAAATGCGAGCGCACGTAAGACGCCGCGACATGGGTGACAGGCACGTCAAGCCGCGTCCCCGGCCCGCCGACCTTCTTGGTTGACGGCACAATTGCCGTGGACCCCGGCACATTGTCCCGCATGGAATACCCGCCCGGTGCGTGCCACAGCGCGCCGTGTTCGATCTCGCCGGCCTCACCGATAATGGCGCCCTTGCCATAGCCTTCAATGCCGGACGGCTCGACGCCCATGGCGGCAATCAGGTCACCGGCCATCTGCATGCCCAGAGGCTTGAGGTCTTCCATGAACGGCTGGATGTCTTCTACATACCGGCCCGCATAGGGGTTTTCGATCACCTTGAGAATATAACCGCGCCGATATGGTGTCGCAGCTACCGGGCCACCTTCATGGAAGACATCTTCCACCCCGGTTACGGTCTTCCTGACTTTCACTTCAGGCATGTTGTCTGACCCCCGTCATTGCGGAATCGGCTTCCAGTGTTCGTATCTCGTCATTGAGCCCCAAAGTCGCCGCCACGATCAAATCACGGCTCTGCAGTAGACCGGCAAATTCCAGCCCGCGCGCCAGCGCCGTTTTGACTTCGCCAGCCGTCAGCTCCGCCACTTCGACGGTGACGCGGCGCTGGCCCAGGTCGCTGTCGGGATAAAGCGCTGCTGCCGGTGCGCGGCGAACCTTGATCGACCGTGGCAGATCGACCTCATTGGCGATCAGCGTTGCCGCAATGTCGGCCTGTGCCGCGGTGGCTGCCAGCACGGTCACGCTGTCGGCGATGCCGAAGGAAAAACTGCGTCCGCGCCAGCCGGACGTTGCAATACCACGCACCGGATCTGTCGAACACACGGCAACCGGGCCGTTCGCTGATGCGATCGAAAATGTTTCTCCGTCAGCCAGGTGAAGCGCTATGTCGCCGCCATTGTTCACATAGGCCCGCGACAGGTCGGCAGCGGCACACATGGCGCACAACATCTCATCGGCAACACTGCCGGCGACCGCCGCCATGGGCGTGACCTTCGATTTCCAGAACGGGCGAACCACCGCAGTCATGCGCTGCGCAATGGGACCGGACACCTCGAGGCCTGCTTCCGGCATCAGCGTGCGTAGGATTTGCAACTCGTCTGCAAGAACGCACAGCACTGTCTCAAACCGTGCCCGGGCTGCTGCGTAGGCCTTTCTGACCTGATCTGCGTGGCCATTGGCCTCGATGATCATGTCGATGGGTCCGTGCTGCAGGTGCAGGCGCTTTCCATCCGGCAGCATGGCGGCCTGAATGCTCATGACTTACCGGCCTTTCCCGGCTTCTTCGACCAGCCGAAATGCGCAGGCTCGGTTGGCC
>JABDRA010000631.1 GCA_013041995.1 Anderseniella sp.
GGGGTCTTCTTCCGATGAAGACGGTGATGAGGGTGAGGACGTAATCGACGGAGAAAAGTCCGGTGATGCCCTGGACAATTTCTGCGTCAATCTCAACCAGAAAGCCTCGGACGGCAAGATCGACCCGCTTATCGGACGCGAATTTGAAGTCAACCGGACCATTCAGGTCTTGTGCCGCAGATCCAAGAACAATCCGTTGTTCGTTGGTGATCCCGGTGTTGGCAAAACCGCTATCGCCGAAGGGCTCGCCCGCAAGATCGTCAAGGGTGAAGTGCCTGAGGTGCTGAAAGACTGCACCATATTCCAGCTCGACATGGGCGTCCTGCTGGCCGGTACGCGCTATCGCGGAGATTTTGAAGAGCGCCTCAAGGCGGTGATAAAGGAAATCGAGGAATATGATGGCGCCATCATGTTCATCGACGAAATCCACACCGTGATCGGGGCAGGGGCCACCTCCGGTGGTGCCATGGATGCGTCAAACCTGCTCAAACCGGCCCTGTCGGCGGGGTCCCTGCGGTGCATGGGATCAACCACCTACAAGGAATATCGCCAGCATTTCGAGAAGGACAGGGCGCTGGTGCGCCGGTTCCAGAAAATTGATGTCAAGGAACCGTCGGTTCCCGATGCGATCAAGATACTGACCGGTCTGAAACCGTATTTCGAAGAGTTCCACAAGGTTCGCTATACCAACGATGCCATCAAGACGGCCGTGGAATTGTCCAGTCGCTACATCAATGACCGGAAATTGCCGGACAAGGCGATTGACGTCATTGACGAAAGTGGCGCGTCACAGATGTTGATCGCTGAAAACAAGCGAAAGAAGACCATTGATGTCAAAGACATCGAGGATGTTGTTGCGACCATGGCCCGCATCCCGCCGAAATCCGTATCCAAGAACGACCAGGAATTGCTCAAGGATCTGGATACCGAACTGAAGCGTGTGGTGTTCGGCCAGGACGATGCGATCAGTGCGCTGTCTTCCGCGATCAAGCTGTCGCGCGCAGGCCTGCGTGAACCGGAAAAGCCGATAGGGTGTTATTTGTTCTCTGGCCCGACCGGCGTCGGCAAGACCGAAGTTGCGAAACAGCTGGCAGCGGTTCTGGGTGTGGAGTTGCTGCGCTTCGACATGTCCGAGTACATGGAGCGGCATTCGGTCTCGCGCCTGATCGGTGCACCTCCAGGCTATGTTGGTTTTGACCAGGGCGGTCTGTTGACCGACGGCATTGACCAGAACCCGTACAGCGTGTTGTTGCTGGACGAAATCGAGAAGGCCCACCCGGACCTGTTCAATATTCTGCTGCAGGTCATGGATCACGGCAAGCTGACTGATCACAATGGCAAGTCGATCGATTTCCGCAATGTCATACTGATCATGACCACCAATGCTGGTGCCGCTGATCTCGCGAAGTCCGCGTTTGGCTTTACCCGGTCCAAGCGCGAAGGCGATGACAGTGAAGCCATCACCAAGATGTTCACGCCGGAGTTCCGCAACCGCCTTGATTCCGTGATCGGATTCGGGCATTTGCCGCCGGAAGTCGTGCGCATGGTCGTGCAGAAGTTTGTCCTGCAACTGGAAGCGCAACTGGATGAACGCCAGATCAATATTGAACTGTCAGACGAGGCAGCCGACTGGCTGGCCCGTGAAGGCTATGACGAACAGATGGGCGCGCGGCCGTTGTCTCGTGTCATCCAGAAGTACATCAAACAGCCTCTGGCTGACGAAGTTCTGTTCGGCAAGCTGGTCAAGGGCGGCACGGTAAGCGTTCTGCTCGGCAAGGACGAACAGGGGCTTGATGAACTGAAGTTCAAGTTCCTGTCGCGTGACCAGGAGAAAGCCCTGCCCAAGCCGGTCGAGCGTAAATCCCTGCCGCGCAACAAGAAACCTGCTGCAAAGAAGGCACGCACACAATCGCCTGCATCGAAGGCCGCACCGAAAAAGAAAAAAGGTGGCGGCGGCACGCCGGGACGTACCGAAAAGGTAAAATAACCGGCGGTCGGGCAAACACTCGATAGTACGAAGCACAGTATGCGCCGGGCCTGATCAGGTCCGGCGTTTTCGCATGCTGACCATGCGGTTGCGCGGGTTGCGGCCAGGCCTCATGTGCCGGTAAACATGCAGGCCATGGGGCAAACCGCGAAAGCAGATAACGGGCAGGACATCACCACCTATGACTGGACCGGTATGCTCGGTGGCATCCGGGCCGCGTTTTCGCTGCCTGGCCTGGTCATGGCCTGTTCGTTCATCGGCTTTGGCGCATTGATCAATGATGTCGG
>JABDRA010000637.1 GCA_013041995.1 Anderseniella sp.
GCTCAGGCAAGCCGATGTAGAACTCGGCACCACCTACCCCCGGCCAATCGTCGATCTGGGGCAGACCCGTGATGCGGCACTTGCAGCCTACAAGACAATCAGGAACTCTGAAGCAGCAGAGTAATTACTTCCTTTGGTATAAGTTTCACACCGGACCACCCGGCGGACGGCGCTGGAACCTGCCGGTCAGAAAATCCACAAAGGCCCGGGTCTTGGCCGGGCGGTACTTGTCCGGCGGATAAATCGCATGCAGGGCAACAGGTGCCGGCTCAAAGCCTTCCAGGACGGGCACCAGAGCACCGTTTGCCAACTCGTCAGCAACAATGAAGGCCGGCAACAGGACAATGCCCTGGCCGGCCAGGCTGGCCATCTTCAGCACGTCACCATTGTTCGAGCACAGCACCGGGAAGACCGGCAGGCGGTTTGAATTGCCGACACCCCGCAGCGGCCAGTGCAACTCGTTGCCCAGATGGCCATAGTGCAGGATTGAATGGTCAGCCAGGTCTGCGGGCGTGCGCGGACGGCCGCGATCTTCCAGATAATCCGGACTTGCGCACATGAGCCTGCGGATCGGACATATTTTCCGGGCAATCAAAGATGACGGCTGCAAATCACCAATGCGCAAGGTTATGTCGAAGCCTTCCTCATACGGGTCGACAAAACGGTCATTGACGTTCAGGGACACGGTGATGTCGCGGTGCTGGCGCATGAAATCGTTGACGGCAGGCGCAATATGGGAGACGCCGAATGTCATCGGGGCATTGATCTGCAACAGGCCTTTCAACTCGCCGGTCAGGTCACCGGCAGCCGCTTCTGCCTCGGCCATGTCATTGACCAGAACACGGGCGCGTTCAACAAACACCTGGCCGGCTTCGGTCAACGCCATCGTGCGCGTGGTACGCACCAGCAACTGCGCACCCAGGTGATCTTCCAGCGCCGTGACCAGCCGCGATACCTGGACCCGCGACAAGCCGAGCTTGCGTCCAGCTGCCGCGAAGCCGCCCTCGTCAACGGCGGTGACCAGAGCCTTCATGCTGTCGAATCGATCCATCGGATGATTGTAGCGCTGAATGTAACAATGCGTATAGGTTTTGTACGATTGTCTCCGCCACGCGTGATCTTATCTTCGTGCCAGACACTTGAATTGATTGTCCGGCTGCAACCTGCCGGCAACTGGAGACACGACAATGCTGCACTTGAGGCTTTCAGAACAACGCGGCCAGGCTGACTTTGGCTGGCTGAGATCAAAACACAGTTTTTCCTTTGGCGGATATCATGATCCCGAGCACATGGGCTTTGGTCCGCTCCGGGTCATCAGCCAGGACGTGGTCTCGCCGGGCGGCGGGTTCGACACCCACGGCCATGCCGACATGGAGATCATCTCGTATGTGCTCGACGGTGCACTGGAGCACAAGGATTCACTGGGCTCAGGGTCGGTGATCCGGCCCGGCGATGTGCAGCGCATGTCAGCCGGCACCGGTATCAGGCACTCAGAGTTCAACGGGTCGGCAACAGAGCCGGTGCATTTCCTGCAGATCTGGATCATGCCGGAAAAAACCGGTATCGAGCCATCATACGAGCAGCGTCATTTTGATCGCGCTGAGCGCCACAACAAGCTGAAGCTGGTGATATCGGCCACGCCGGGCAGTGATGTGCTGCACATCAACCAGCAGGCCGACGTTTATGCCAGCCTGTTCGACAAGGACAAGAGCGTCAGCCACAAACCGGTTGCCGGTTGCGGCCAGTGGATACAGCTTGCTGCAGGCGAATTGCTGGTCAACGGCGAACAAATGCGTGCCGGCGATGGCCTCGCCATATCCGATGAAACAGAAATCGACATCAAGGCTCTCGACGACGCGGAATTTCTGCTGTTCGATATGGCCTGATTGTTTCTCTCGCAGATAAAGGTAGTTCGACGATATGACGCAGATTGATCTTGCCGGCCAGGTGGCCGTGGTAACCGGCGGTGCACAGGGCATCGGCCTGGCAGTGGCACAAGCACTGGCAAAGGCGGGCGCCAAAATTGCGCTGTGGGATGCAGACGGACCTCTTGCCGGCAAGGCAGCAGGCGAACTGGACAGTGAGGCTAAAGGATTTGCGGTAGATGTTACCGACGAGGCCGCAATCGCTGCCGCACTTGCCGATACGGAAAAAGCATTGGGTCCGGTCTCCATTCTGGTCAACAGCGCCGGCATAGCCGGACCCAATGCGCCGGTGGCGGATTATGAGTCTGCCGCCTGGCGCCAGGTCATCGACATCAATCTGAACGGTACCTTCTATGTCAACAAAGCCCTGGTGCCCGGCATGGCGGAGCGCGGTTACGGCCGCATCTGCAACATTGCCTCCATTGCAGGCAAGGAAGGCAATCCCAACGCATCAGCCTATTCAGCCTCCAAGGCAGCCGTGATCGCATTGACCAAGTCACTGGGGAAGGAGCTGGCAGGTCTCGACATCGCAGTTAACTGCGTCACACCCGCGGCTGCCAAGACCAGGATATTCGACCAGATGAAACAGGAACACATTGACTACATGCTGTCCAAGATACCGCGCAACAGATTCCTGCAGGTCGATGAGGCGGCAAGCATGATTGCGTGGATCGTGTCACCGCAGAACAGCTTTACCACTGGTGCTGTATTTGATCTGTCGGGCGGGCGCGCAACGTACTGATAT
>JABDRA010000653.1 GCA_013041995.1 Anderseniella sp.
ACCCGATACCGCGCAGCTTGCCCCTGCGGGCAGAAGCAGCTTTACGCTTTTCAAAGCCGGCATAGTCGATCATCTCCATCGCCTTTTTCTGCGATGCACTGTAATCGCCCGCGTCATAACACATGATGACAGGCGTCTGATGCGGGAACGAATTGATGAAGTTCTTCGCCCTGAACTCGGCCGGATCCATGCCCAGCTCGCGAGCCGCTGTTTCCATCAGACGCTCCACGACATAGGTCGCTTCCGGCCTGCCGGCGCCGCGATAGGCGTCCACCGGGGAAGTGTTGGTGTAGACCGCATCCACTTCCGCATATATGGCAGGAATATTGTACTGGCCCGACAACAGAGTTGCATAAAGATAGGTCGGCACGGACGACGCAAACGTCGACAGATAAGCCCCCATGTTTGCAATCGTCTTGGCACGCAGACCGGTGATCCTACCGTCCTTGTCGGTTGCCAGTTCCGCCTTGGTCACGTGATCACGGCCATTGGCATCTGTCAGAAAGGCTTCCGAGCGATCGGCAACCCATTTAACCGGCACACCGCCGGCACGTTTTGACGCCCACAGGCACACAACCTCTTCGGCATAGATGAAAATCTTGGAACCGAAACCGCCGCCCACATCCGGCGCGATCACGCGCAGTTTGTGTTCAGGTGCCAGTCCCACAAATGCCGATATGACAAGCCTTGCCACATGCGGGTTCTGGCTGGTTGTGTAGAGCGTGTAGTGATCTTCGCCCTCATCATACGAACCGATCGCAGCACGCGGCTCCATGGCGTTGGGCGCCAGCCGGTTGTTGACCAGATCAAGCGTTGTGATGTGGGCAGCGCTGCTGAACGCAGCCTCGGTCGCAGCCTTGTCGCCAAGCTCCCACTCAAACACGGTGTTCTTTGAAGCAACGTCATGTACCTGCGGCGTGCCGCGTTTTTGCGAGGCCACGGGATCGACATTGGCATCCAGCACCTTGTAGGTCACATTGATCATTTCGGCAGCCGCTTTTGCCTGCGCCATGGTATGGGCCACGACAACTGCCACCTGATCACCCACATGACGTACCTTGCCTTGCGCCAGCACCGGATGTGGTCCTGCCTTCATTGGCGAGCCATCCTTGGAATGGATCATCCAGCCACAGATCACACCGCCGATATTGTCAGCCGCAGCATCTTCACCGGTCAGCACGCACAAGACACCGGGCGCCTTCTCAGCCTTCTTGATGTCGATTTTCTTGATCTCTGCATGCGCATGGGGTGAGCGCAGGAAATATCCAACCGCCTGTCCCGGCAGATTGATGTCGTCGGTATACCGGCCCTTGCCGGTGATGAAGCGGTGATCTTCCTTGCGCAGCATGCGCGCGCCAATGCCTGTATCACTCATTTGATTTTCGTTTCCTCTAATTCGGTACCATGTTCCAACCCGGTCTGCACCACGATAGGGCGACCGGTGCGCGTCACATCTTGGCAGCGCCTGCCTGGATGGCCTTGACGATGTTGTGATAGCCGGTACAGCGGCAGATATTGCCTTCCAGCTCTTCGCGAATGGTCTCTTCCTTGAGCTTCTTGCCCTTGCGCTTCACGATGTCGATACCCGCCATGATCATGCCGGGCGTACAGAAACCGCATTGCAGACCGTGATGTTCGCGGAAGGCTTCCTGCATGGGATGCAGCTTGCCGTTGCTGGCAAGTCCTTCGACCGTGTTGACGGTTGCCCCGTCACAGGCGATCGCCAGAGCCGTGCATGATTTAATGGCTTTGCCATCCACATGTACCACGCACGCGCCGCACTGGCTGGTATCACAGCCAACGTGTGTGCCTGTTTTTCCAAGATTGCCGCGAATGAAGTCGACAAGAAGCGTGCGGCCTTCCACGTCACCACACACTTTTTCGCCGTTCACCGTCATTGATATTGCCGGCATTCAGAACCTCCCTTTGTATTCAAATAATCCGCCATGATCCATCTGGCAGCTTTGCCGGGCGCCAGCTTGCGTCAAGCTGCAAGCCAAGGTCAAGCGGTACCACTCATCCTCTGTACGCATTTTGGCGTATA
>JABDRA010000657.1 GCA_013041995.1 Anderseniella sp.
GGCATGTTCATTGCGCGTGTATCGCGAGGCCGCACGGTACGCGAGTTCGTGTTCTGCGTGATGATCATACCGACGGCGGTTTGCGTCCTGTGGATGGGTGCTTTCGGCGGAACCGCCATTTCACAGGTTGTTGCCGATGCGGCCGCGCCGGTGAAAGATGCCGCCCTTGAGCTGAAACTGTTTGAAATGCTCAAGCCGCTGCCGCTCGCAGGCATCACATCGTTCCTCGGCATTGTGCTGGTGCTGGTGTTCTTCATCACCTCATCAGATTCCGGCTCACTCGTCATCGACACGATCACCGCCGGTGGCAAGACCGACGCGCCCGTATCGCAACGGGTGTTCTGGTGCATCTTCGAAGGTGTGGTCGCTGCAACCCTGCTGCTGGTCGGAGGTGCCGGCGCCCTGACCGCACTGCAGGCAATGGCGGTGTCTACGGGCTTCCCGTTCACCATTGTTCTGCTGGTCATGTGCGTGAGCCTGTATATCGGGCTGCGCCAGACCCAGAAAGCGGGCCTTTAAGAGACCTGTCACAACATCTTCTGAGATGTTTTTTCGCCCGCGTCTGCCATCGTGCAGGCGCGGGTTTTTTGATCCCGTTTCAGCGCTTGTAACGCAGCGAGACGGTGAAGGAAAAACTGCCGCCACCCGGTGGTTTCGGGTAGGGCGAAGCGCGCCGGGCGGTGGCGATAGCGGCCTTGTCCAGAACACGATGCCCGGAACTTCGCCTAACCGCTGCCGACTGCAACGCCCCGCTCGCCGAAATACGCACTTTCAACCCGACCTTGCCGGCGCGCGCGCCCGATGGAAATCTCTTGTAGCGCTGGATGTGCGACAGCACGCGACGGGCGTAGGCAGCCTTTTCGCCCGCAGATGCCCCGCCGGAGCGGCCCGCACTACCTGCCCGGCTCTGCGTCTTTTTCTTGCTGGTGCCTCTGGATGCCGTTTTCCTGGCGGGCTTTTGTTTGGCTTTCCGACGATCAGCCTTCGCCGTCGGTTTTTTGCGGGACTTGGCTTTCTTGACAGGTTTCGTACTTGCTTCTTTTTTTGCTTTTCGGCGCACAGGCTTTTCAGCTGACAGCTGCTCTTGCCCAAGCTCGGCTGGTACCGGTGGCTTGTTTCGAGGGATCGGAACAAAAGGTTCTGCCTCGACAGGCTGCACCGGCGCAGGCTTGGTCACCGGTTCTGGGGTAACAGCGGGTTGAGGTTCGACAACCGCCTGCAGTTGTTCCACAGGTGTCTCAACGACCGGTTCCGGTTCCACAACCTGTTGAGGTTCAACAACCGGTTGCGGCTCTTCCACCGGAACCTCAACGACAGGTTCCGGCTCCAATGCCGCCTGTTCGGTTTCTGCGTCCTTCACAATCTCCACGGGCTTTGCCCCGGCAGGCGCCTTGTCCGGCAAGGGTTCCGCAGGGTGGTCTTCTGCCTCCACGGGCCGCTCCTCCGCAACCTGGTCGGCATCAGCAGACGCACTGACAGCCGGTGCAGGCTGTGCGTCGAAAACGATGACCGTACTGGAAACCGCGCTTTCGGCACCGTGTTCGACCGCATTGGGCCCTCCTGCCAAAGCCAGCAACCCGGCGTGCAGGCCGACAGACAAGGCAATGGCTGGCAGGACAAACCGCATCATGGCCGGCGCTCCGCCTGAAGCTGTATCCGGGCTATGCCGGTTGTGCGCAATCTCTCAATCAGCTTCACAATCCGCACTGCCGGTACACCGGCATCAGCGCGCACTGTCAGTGTCTCAAGCCCGCCACTGCCTGCAAGCTGCCCGATCAGCACCAGGACATCGGTCTCGTCACCCAAATCCCGAAACCGCAGCTCCCCGGTATCTGCGACATACACAATGGCGTCGCTACCGACATTCTCCACATCCTCACCGGCACTGGCTTCAGGCGGCACCAGTTCGAAAGGATCCGGCGATGAAATGACGCCGGACAGGACAATGAAAATCAGCAGCAAAAACACCACATTGATCAGCGGCAGAATGGTGATGCCGCGCGAGCGCCGTTGCGGCCTTGGCAATGAAAACCCGCTCATGACCCGCCTCCTGCGGTACGCACCCGCACGTCGAAGATACCGGCGCTCTGCGCTGCATCCAGCGCATCGACCAGCGCCTGATAGCTGGCGCCTTCGCCCGCAACAATGCTCAGCGGCTTCGATTTATCACCCGCGAGCGCCGCAGCCAGATCCGCAACGGCCTGCCCGTCGAGCACTGCGCCTGTTGCTTTCAATTCAAGCACGCGCAGCTCAACCGGAGCGGTAGGCGATGCCGCAATCCCCGGCACCGACACCTTGAGGGGTTTCACCAACGTCTGTGAAAATGTCGATACCACCATGAAGAACACCACCAGGATGAACACAACATCCATGACCGGGGTCAGGTCCGGAGACCTTCGACGCGGTGCGGGAGGTGATATCAGGAGCGGTTTCAAGGCTTAAGCCCCAGCCATGATGGCGTTGACAGCACGTTCTGCCCTGGCGCTTTGACGCTCGGCAAGACTTTCCAGGATCGACAGGCACACCAGGGCCACCAGGGCGACAACCATGCCGGCCGCCGTGGTGAGCAGGGCTTCCCAGATGCCGCCGGCAAGCTGGGCCGGCTCGACCCGGCTGCCGGCTGCTTCCATTTGCCGGAAGGCCTCGATCATGCCGAGCACCGTGCCAAGCAAGCCAAGCAACGGAGCCGCGGTTGCAGCAAGATCGATAAACCGGAAGCCTGAGCGAAGCGTTGCCGCGTGATGCCTGGCCAACACCTCGAGCTGATCGCGTGCCGCATCGGAGCCATCAGCCACAGCGTTGCGGGCTGCGGCGGACAGCACACTCACAATACCGCCGGAGCCTGCAAAAAGAAGTGCCAGCATCCGGACCAGGAACACGGCGACAACCGCCACAGACAGACAGCCCAATGCGATCATCGTGGGTCCGCCCTTGTCGAGCAGCGTGTTCACGGCCGCTGCAAGATTGCTGATCATTTCATCCATTTCCCATTCCGCCTTCCGTCAGTCCCAGCGGCGCCAACCAAAGGCCGCACTCATCCCGTCCGATCCGCGCACTGATGCCGTAGACATCGCGCAGTGTGGTATCCGTCATCACCTCGTCCGGTGCTCCATCGGCCGCAATCGCTCCGTCCTTCATCAGCACCAGTCGATCACACCAGCGTGCTGCCAGTGACAGGTCGTGCAGTGATACGAACACCGTTCGCCCCTGCCCGGCCAACTGGCGCAGCGCCGCCATCATCGAAATCTGATGCGCCGGATCAAGACCCGATGCAGGTTCATCAGCAACCAGTACGGGTGTGTCCTGGGCCACCGCACGCGCCATCAGTACGCGTGCCTGCTCACCGCCGGAAAGTTCGGTCGCCGGGCGGCCGGCAAGGCCCGTTACATCAAGCAATTCCATGGCTGCTGCGCACTTTTCCCGATCAGCTTGCGACATCGCACGGCGCCAGCCGTGCCATGGCAGGCGGCCAAGTTCGACGACAGCCTGAACACTTATCGGCCAGCTCAATACCCTTTGCTGCGGCAACCAGGCGGTGATCTTCGCGCGTTCGACTTCACTCATCCCGGCGATGGCCTGGCCATCAATTTCAACATGACCCTGACAGACAAGCTGCCCGGCCAATGCTCGCATCAAGGTGGATTTGCCGGCCCCGTTCGGCCCCAGCAGACCTGTGACTTCGCCCGGTTCAAGGCCAAGATCAACACCCTTGAGCACCTGCCTGCCGGACAGCGAAACCGAAACGTTCCTGGCTGTGAGCTGCATCAGAACAACTCCCTGCGAGAGCGGATCACCAGCCACAAGAAGAACGGTGCGCCGATGAGTGCGGTGACGACACCGACATTCAATTCACGCTCAGGAATGATGGTCCGCGCCACAATATCGGCAATTGTCAGCAGGGCCGCACCGCCAAGCCCGGCCGGCAACAGCAACTGGCTGGGCAGGCGGTTGGTCAGGGGACGCACCAGATGAGGCACAATGAGACCAATGAAGCCGATGGCACCACTGACCGCCGTCGCCGCCCCGACACACAGTGCCACCCCGCACACAACCAGCACCCGGGCGCGGGGAATGTTGGCCCCCAGGCCCGAGGCGCCTTCTTCGCCCAAAGATAACGCATCCAGCGTTCGCGAGCTGGCCCACAATGCGGCCCAGCCCAAAGCCATGAGCGGAATGACCAGCCAGACATGATCCATGGTCCGGTCTTTCAGCGAGCCAAGCAGCCAGAAGATGATCTCGTAACTGGCGTAGGGGTTCGGCGACAAGTTCAGTACGAGCGACGTCAATGCGCCGGCCAGCGAGGCCAGTGCGACACCTGCAAGAATGAGCGTTATGGTGGAGGCCTGGGCTGCCGAAATCACCAGCAGCACCAGCACACAAAGGGCGGCTCCCGTCAGTGCCCCTACCGGCAGCGCCAGTAAGGATACACCAGCCAGGCCAGTATAGAACAACAGCACCGCGCCAAGGGATGCTGACGCCGAGATACCGATGATGCCCGGTTCCGCCAACGGATTTCTGAGCAAGCCCTGCAGGGCGGCACCGGCTACGCCAAGACTGAAACCGATCAGAACTGCCAGCAGTGCGCGCGGCAGCCTGATCTCGCGCATGATGATCATGGCAGCCTCATTGCCGCCCGCGATCAGCGCTTCAATGCTGGCCACCGGGCCAATCCGGGCCGGTCCGATCAACAGCGACAACACAAAAGCTGCAATACCCAGCACAGTCAGCATCGTTATGAGGCGCGGCCTGTTCATGACCCGGGTGCCTTCCTGCACGGCACCAGGGAGGGCGCATAGGCCCTCAGCTCACGAATGGCCTGCATTGTAAACGGCCCGCCACAATTCAGCGAAGCCGGCCTGGAAAAGCTGCCGGTCACCGTCGTCTTCAAACTCTTCAACACCGGATGCGACAGGATTTCATCGGCCAGTGCCGGGGCGCCCGGCGTGGGTTTGGGCAAAATGATCAGGTCCGGCGGATCCTGCACCAGCAATTCCAGGGGAAACGCGGCGACGCCTTCATAGCCGCGCTCAGCCGCCATGTTTATAAACCCTGCTGCCTGCATGGCGGAGTGGGCAAGCGTGCCCTTGCCCAGGGCAACACCGCGCGCACCATAAAATAGCGCCACCGGTTTGCGGGAACAGGCCAGAGGTTCAAGTTCCGCAAGGTCACGCTCAAACCGCGACGCCATGGCCCCGGCCTTGGCGGGTTGTTCGAGCAACCGGCCCATTCGCCTGATATCTGCGGCTATGGTTTCGACCGATTGCGAGTACGCGAATTCCTCAACCGCAAAGCCCAGCCTGCTCAGCAGGCCGGTTGTGTTGTGCAGCGAAAACGTACCGGTCACGACAAGGTCCGGCTTTACGACCAGCACCTCTTCGGCCAGCCCCTTGTTTAGCGGGTATTGCCGGGCCTTTTCATGCAGCGACGACAGGGTCGGGTCGCGAGCGAGATTGGATACGGATTTCAACTGCCCCGGCTCAGCCAGCAACATCGCCAGCTGGTCAGTGCAGACATTCAGCGAAGCGACAGACGGACCGGACAGAACACTGCCAGTACTGACCAGAAGGCCGGCTGCCGCCAGTACCCCTGTCCAGATCCGTTTGCCAAACTGCTTCATTAGAACTGGTGCACGAACCCGCCATAGACGGATGCACCCGGGGTGCCGTAACCTCTTACGACCTGGTACTTCTCGTCCAGCAGGTTTTCACCACGCACATAAAGCTCCATGCCTTCCATTGGAGAATAACCCACCTTGGCGTTGACCAGAACATAGTCATCCAGCGGCACCAGCGCTCCGCCGACCGTGTCCACGGTATCTTCGACAATGCGCACGGTGGTTGATGTGGTCCAGTTGTCCGCCGGGCGGGTGAACATGCCCAGTACGATATCGTGCCTGGGAACGCGCACGCGCCGTGTTCCATCCGGATTATTGGCACGGGTGAATGTATAGGCAGCCGTCACGTCTATCCAGTCGGTAACTGCATAGCGAACCTGGGCTTCAATACCGTTGCGCTTTGTCGTCCCGGTGGTCTGGAAATACGAGTCCGTGATAAAGTCGTAGTCGATCAGATTATCTGTATCGAGCTCGAAGTAGGTGATGCTCGCGGTCAAGGCCCCATCCAGCAAAGTCTGATCCACGCCCACGTCCCAGGAAAAACTCTCCTCCGGTCTCAAGTCCGGGTTCGGCCCCAATGGGCCGAATGGGTCATATCCAAGCTCGAATGGACTTGGCGCCCTGAAGCCGGTGCCAACCGAACCGCGCAGCTTGGTGCCGGTGTCAGAAATCAGGTATGCCGCAGTTGTCCGCCATGTGGTAAAGCCGCCGAAGTCACCATGCTCGTCATGGCGGACCGCACCGGTCAGCGTCAGATGCTCCATCGGCGTATAGATGATCTGGCCCCAGCCGCCGGCGATCCAGATTTCATTGCCGGAAAACCCGTCATCAAATGACTGGCGCTCATAATCGGCACCTGCCTGCAATGTTACCTGATCGTTCAGTTCATATTCGGTGAGCCAGTCGCCTTTCTGGCGCAAGCTGCTCGGCGCGAATGTGAACGGCCCGAATGTCGTCGTAAAAGAGCGCCGCGTTATGTCGTTGATCTGCACGGATGCGGTGTTTCTCAAGCGCCCGTCGAGTGATGTTGCCGTAATGCCGGCCCGTCCGGCGAGCTGTCTGCGGTCTGCCACATTGTCGGAATTGTCCGACGGGGCCACGCCACCATCATCAAACTCGGTCCGGCTATCGATGTACAGCAGTGAAGCGAATGCCGTCAGATATTGATCCAGCACCTTCTCGCCGGCCAGGGACACGGTGACATTGTCGTAGCCGTCACGTTCGGAGTTGCCATTGCGACGATCCGCGGCAGAGATGCCGTCCGTCGTCAGACCCGTTACACTGGCAGCAAACCGGCTGCCGTCCGCAGCGGCCCCGTGGGCTGAAAGCGACCCGCGAAATGTGCCGTGGGAACCGGCCTCGCCGGACACGATGTAGCGAATGCCTTCTTCAAAGTCGCCAAGTGTGGAGATGCCGATAACGCCTGCAACAGCGTCAGCACCATACAGGGTACTCTGTGACCCTTTAAGAATTTCAATGCTTTGAACACCTCCCGTCAGCAGGTGTTCCGGCGAGACCTGAACCTGCGGGGCCGAGGTGTCTGATATGTCGATGCCGTTCCAAAGTGTCTTGACGTATTTCTTGTCGGCACCGCGAACAACGAGAGTCGTTTCCTGTCCGACACCGCCTTGTGTGGAAATACTCACACCCGGCTCCTGGGCCAGAAACTCCTGCACGGTCGGCAGTTGCTGGGCGTCGATGTCCTTTCTGCTGACGGTCTCGACAACCGAGCCAACCTTGGCCTTGTCTGACTTGGTGCGGTTCGGCGTGACAACGATCTCGCCGATGTCGAAGGTTTCCGCCTGCGCTGTAGAAATTGCGGCAAGCAGCACCAGTGGTGACGCTGCCCGTAACAATACGGATTTAGAAAGTAGTTTCATGTGATCCCCATCGTCCGGCCTTGGCCGAGAGCTGTAGTTCTGACTGTGCTCTTGGGGATTGGTGGCGTGAAACGAGCCACTTCTTGCTGCCCCGCAAGCGGTGATGGAACAAACCACCACTGCAGGAATGCAACAGCTCCCGATGCTTCCCCGCATCAGGATGAGGTGGACGGCTCTAAGTCAGGTCTCCTGGCTCACGCTTCAACAGCTGCCCGACCTTCCCGGAAAAATAATCCCAGTGGTCTTTTCAGACAGCCTCGACGTTCACAGTTGCGGGGGCAGCTGCGGCAGGGGTCAATCTACGCGACCCTTCCACATTCCCTCTTAGCTCCGAACACAAATCAGACTTGCTTGCATCCAGAGAACCTAGAACATTTGCATGATCGAGTTTAATTTATTGCCGGTCAATCAGATTCTTTGTCTTCGGGCCATAAAGACGAATAATTGCAGGCCCCTGGGTGCCGTCGCATGATGACAATGGGCGTAGATGTCGCCCCCGCAGCAGCAGCCTGTACTTCTGACGCCGCCAGGTCGGGCCGCGCGGGCATCGTCCCGCATAAGGTCGACTGTACCAAGTGTCTTCGATACCTGTGTCTGTTAGTTGATTTTTTGGGCTCATCCGCTGGAATTCGGCAATTGGGATCAAAGGGAACCAACAGCCTTGCATCAGCGTAATTAATCATGGAACGCGGTCCAGACATTACAAATCCTGATCGCACGTTTCCATCGCCATAACCCGGTAGTGACCGGAGGGGACAAATGACCGAAGCCACCAGCAATATCGCGCAGGCAGCGCAATCATCCGCCAGCCCCAGTGACCCCTACAGCCGCGAACAGCAGATATTTCCGAAATTGAGCGACGAACAGATTGATCGCCTGGTCAGTTACGGCTCCATGGAGGACCTGCCGGCGGGCACCATCCTGTTCCAGCGCGGCGACCGGCGGGCGGACTTCTTCTTGATCCTTGAAGGCAATATCGAGATCTTCGACCTGGATGACCGGGGCGAGCCTGTCGTCTTCACCACCCATGCGCAGGGCCAGTTCACCGGTGAACTTGACCTGTTCAATGACCGGCAAATTCTGGTCGGCGGCCGCACCGGTATCGACAGCAGGGTCGCCCGGCTGACCCGGGCGCAGTTCAATCGCATGTACAGCACCGAGCAGGACATCGGAGAGGTCATCATGCGCGCCTACATCCTGCGGCGGACGGCCTTCATCCTGCACGACCAGGCAGGCGTCAGCGTTATAGGTGAGCCAACCAGCAGGGAGTTCCTTCGCATCCAGCGGTTCCTGACACGCAATGGCTATCCATTTGCGGCAAAGCCAATGGGCGAGCCAGGCACCGCGGACTATGCAAACCTGCATGATATTGACCTGACCCGTCTGCCGGCAGTTCGAACGCGCTCGGGAGCGGTTCATTACAGCCCGACGATTGCCGATCTGGCTGACGAGCTTGGTTTAACGGAAGCTGTCGATGGAGAGCACATTTACGACCTGGCGGTAATCGGGGCGGGACCTGCAGGCCTGTCTGCCTGCGTCTATGCCGCGTCTGAAAATATCGACACCATAGTCGTGGAAGCAGAAGCACCGGGCGGGCAGGCAGGTACGAGTTCGAAGATCGAGAATTATCTCGGTTTCCCGACCGGTATTTCCGGCCAGGCGCTTGCCGGCCGGGCGTGGATTCAGGGGCAGAAGTTTGGTGCCAAATTCTCGATCGCGCGCGCGGCAACCGACATTGCCAGTAAAGACGACCTGTTCGAGGTAAAGTTGCAACATGACATGAACATCAAAGCCCGCAGCATCATCCTCGCCTGTGGGGCAACCTATCGCAGTCTTGCTTTGCCCAATTACGAAAAGTTCGAAGGCCAGGGTATCCACTACGCCGCAACCGGGCTTGAAGCCCAGCTTTGCGTCAATGAGGAAGTGGCGGTGATCGGCGGCGGCAATTCCGCAGGCCAGGCGGCTGTCTTCCTGTCCGGCCACGCCAGTCATATCCACGTGCTGGTCAGAAG
>JABDRA010000063.1 GCA_013041995.1 Anderseniella sp.
AGGGCAATCGCCCCTCCACCACACTGGAAGGCCTGCAATCGCTGAATCCGGTCCATGCCAATGGCCAGCAGATCGCCGCCGGAAAATACATCACAGCGGGCAATGCCTCGCAATTGTCGGACGGCGCTGCCTGCCTGGTGGTGATGGAGGCGAAGGAAGCAGAGCGCAAGGGCCTCGATCCGCTCGGTGCATTCAGGGGTTTCACGGTTGCCGGCTGCGAGCCGGATGAAATGGGTATCGGTCCGGTGTTTGCAGTGCCTCGCCTGCTGGAGCGCACAGGCCACAAGATGGGCGATATCGACCTGTGGGAGCTGAACGAGGCATTTGCGTCGCAGGTCCTCTACAGCCGTGACACGCTGGGTATTCCGGACGAAATCCTCAACGTCAACGGCGGGTCCATCGCCATCGGGCATCCATATGGCATGACCGGTGCGCGCCAGGTTGGCCATGTCCTGCTGGAAGGCAGAAGGCGCGGGGCAAAGAAAGCTGTCGTGACCATGTGTATTGGCGGCGGCCAGGGGGCTGCCGGGTTGATCGAGATTTTTTAGTTTGAGGTCCTCCAAGTGGAGGTCACTCTTCGCTGCCTGCTGCAAGTTCATCCGCAAAGACCGTGGCCAGCCTGGCCTTGAGTATCTTGCCGGATGGTGCGGCAGGCAACTGATCTGAAATAATCCAGCGTGTCGGATGCTTATAGGCTGCGAGCCGGTCTTTCAGGTGGTCTTTCAAGTGATCCGGCACCAGGCCATTGCCCGTGAGTGGCTGAATGAAGGCCACGATATCTTCATTGCCTTCTGCGCTATGGCCAATGACGGCTGCCTGCACCACTTGCGGATGCTGGTTCAGGGCGGCTTCCACTTCCAGCGGATAGACATTGAACCCCGACCGGATGATCAGTTCCTTGGCGCGCCCGGTTATGTGCAGGTTTCCCTGCTCATCAAGATAACCGAGATCACCTGTCTGCAACCAGCCGTCATCGTCGAGAACCTGATGGGTTGCGGTCTGATCATGATAGTAGCCGGTCATGATGTTCGGGCCGCGGATAATGATTTCACCTATGCCGTCCTGGCCTGCCTGCTCGATGCGGATCTCCTGATCTGTCAGCATTTTGCCCACTGACGTGTCGGCTCGCGTGGCACCGGGACGGGTTGCCGCAATACCGGCGGTTGCCTCGGTCATGCCGTAGCCGTTGAACAGGGGCAAGCCGAAGAACGCTTCCACTTTCTGTTTCCACGCCAGATCAAGCGGTGCACCGCCTGACGATATGTATCTGAGGCGTTCGGCCTTGAGATTCTGTAATCCGCACTGGCTGGCGTGAGCCATTAGCAGCGCGTGCATCTGCGGCACGGCCGGGAAAATCGATACCCGCGATTGCAGGGCTGCAAATGTAATGCCTGCATCAAAGCGCGGCACAAGTTCCAGGTGCGCGCCCACGGCCAGCCCGGCCATGAAAGCCGATGACAGCCCGAAAATGTGGGTCAGTGGCAAAACCGCGTATATGTAATCCGCTGATGTGATTTCGCGATGCGACGCCGAAGTCTGCCCGCCATATATCAGGTTGGCGTGGGTCAACATGACACCCTTGGGGTCACCGGTTGTGCCGGTTGTATACAGCAAGGTGGCAACCTGGCTTGCGTCGTCGCTGACGGTTTCGGCGATGGTGTCCGGTTGAACTGCGAGCATGGCTTGTTCCGGGCCGGCTTTTACGATGCGCGCCCCGGCAGCATGCGCATGGTCCCGTGCGGCCCCGGACACAGCGGTGGTGAACAGCGTGGCGGCCGGTCGAGCATGATCGCGGATACGATTGATTTCGGGAGCTGACAAACGTGCGTTTACCGGCACTGACCAGGCATCGAGCAGACTTGCGGCAATCAGTCCGGCAGCCGCGGTTAACGAGTTTTCCGCTACCAGCATCACCCGGTGCCCCGGTCCTACGCCTGTTTTTCGGAGCTGATCGGCGAGGTCTTGTGCGGCCTGCAGCCAGCCGGTAAAGGTGATATCACCGGACTGCGCTGTGGTCAGGGCAATTGCGTCAGGCGCATGGGCAGCTTGATGTTCAAGCAGGTGGTGTATCCGTGAAAACGATGTCATCTTGCAGCCTTGGTCAGGACTGATTAATGGGTTTGAGTCCAGACTAGACGGCTAAGCGTTCTGCCGCCAGCCGGTAAATCCAAGGAGTTTCAGGTCATGATGCGCCCATCCCTTTCACGTCTCGTTGCTGAACTGCCCTCAACCGTTCCGTTTGTCGGACCGGAAGCACAGGAACGGGCTCGTGGAGAAGAATTCAAGGCCCGTATCGGTGCCAATGAAAGTGTGTTTGGTCCATCTGACAAAGTAGTCCAGGCAATGCAGGCGGAAGCAATCGAGGCATGGAAATACTGCGATCCCGAGTGCCATGATCTCAAACAGGCGCTGGCTGCCTGGCATGGTGTGTCACCGGATAATATCCTGATCGGCGAGGGCATTGACGGTCTGTTCGGTGTCACTGCAAGGCTTTTCGTTGAACCAGGTGACAAGGTCGCAACCTCTGCCGGAGCCTATCCCACTTTCAATTATCAGGTTGCAGGCGCGGGTGGCGACATCGTCACCACGGCCTATGTTGATGATCGTGAAGACCTGGCGTCGCTGCTGGCGCTGGCGAAGCGCGAAAATGCAAAGATGATCTTCCTGGCAAATCCGGACAATCCCATGGGAACATGGTGGCGTGGCGCCGAGATTGACGCG
The DNA here is from genome assembly GCA_013041995.1 of Anderseniella sp. GTDB lineage: Bacteria > Pseudomonadota > Alphaproteobacteria > Rhizobiales > Aestuariivirgaceae > Anderseniella. The sequence goes on from JABDRA010000063.1 coordinate 2,722, forward strand.
ATGATCAAGGACCTACCGGAAGGTGTCGTCCTGTGCCTGGACGAAGCCTATGGCGAATTTGCACCAGCCGGCACAATGCCGGACCTGGATGTGCACAATCCGCAAGTATTGCGGTTCCGCACGTTTTCCAAGGCCTACGGCATGGCCGGGTGCCGGATCGGCTATATCATAGGTGAAGCGGAAATCATCAAGGCGTTCGACAAGATCCGCAATCATTTTGGTGTCAACCGGATTGCGCAGGCAGGTGCGCTGGCGGCACTTGCGGACAGTGACTGGCTGGAAGCCGTTGTCATGCGGGTGCACAGCGCCCGTGACCGGATTTGCCGGATAGCCCACGACAATGGACTGGAAACGGTGGCGTCTGCGACCAACTTCGTTGCCATTGACTGCGGCCGTGATGGTGCCTTTGCCAAGGCGGTCATGGACGGTCTGCTGGCTCAAGGGGTATTTGTACGGATGCCCGGGGTCGAGCCGCTGAACCGGTGCATTCGCGTATCAGCGGGCCGCGAAGATGACCTGGACTGTTTTGAATCAGCCTTGCCCATCGCCCTGGCCGACGCCGGCAAATGACATCCGCACCGGATGATCCCGCCAACAGCAGTTTTGCCATAGCCATCGCACTGCTGGTGGCGGGATTGGCCACGGCCAGCCTGTCCGGTGCGTTTCTGAAACTGATGGCGGCGGAGTTGAATGTCGCGGTGATGACCTTTGGCCGGTATGCCGGGTATCTGGTCGTGTTGCTGCCGATTGCGCTGTGGCGATATGGGCGTCAGGTGGTTTTTCCGCCCGCGGCACCTACCCAGTTTCTGCGGGCCACAATGATCCTTGCAGCAACATTGAGCTTTGTAATATCCGTCCGCTACCTGCCTTTGGCGAACGCGGTTGCGATTCTTTACATCTATCCGTTCCTGGTGGCACTTCTGTCGCCATGGATACTGGCAGAGCGTGCCGGCCCGGCTGCGTGGCTGGGGGTGGTGTGTGGTTTCATCGGCATCCTGATTGTCATGCGGCCCGACCTGGGTGTGATCAATGTCGGCACGGTTGCAGCGATTGCCACCGGCGGTTTCTATGCGTTTCACATCATGGTCACCCGTAAGCTGGCAAATGCCGCGCCGGCCCTGGTGTCCAACACGTATATGGCGCTGGTGGCAATTGCGCTGATAACTCCCTTTGCGTGGGCCTGGTGGCAGCCGGTGTCTCTCAACCAGGCGGCGGTTCTGTTTGTCATGGGGGCGATCAACGCAGTGTCACATCTGCTGATCATCGGTGCATTTGCCCGCGCATCGGCGCCTGCGCTGGCTCCGTTCAGCTACACTGAAATTGTTGCGGCGGTTGGTTGGGGGCTGTTGTTTTTTGCCGACATACCAGACGCTGTTACCTTTGCGGGCATAGCCGTTATAATCGCGTCCGGTGTCATGGTGTCGCAAAGCGGCAATCTTGGCCGGCTGATTGCCAGACGGCGCGGCGCAAGTGCGGGCGGATAACTTTCCTAAAAAGGTGATTTTGTCGGAAAATCCGGTTTGCGCTTTTCGCGGATCGAGGACAGTCCTTCCTTCACTTCCGGACCGGAAAAACCCATGAACTCCAGCGCCAGTGACGCATCGAAGCTTGGACCTGCCATGCGCAGCCAGTTGTTCAGTGAATGCTTGGTCCAGCGAATGGCGGTAGGTGCGCCGCGGGCGAGCTTGCGGCAGATTTTCAGCGCGGCTTCGTGAACCTGATCATCGTCGGCGACCTGCGACACCAGACCGATACGTTCAGCTTCTTCACCTGCCAGTGGTTCGCACAACATCAGATAGTATTTTGCCTTGGCCATGCCGATGAGCAGGGGCCAGACGATGGCGGCATGATCGCCGGCGGCAACGCCCAGCCTGGTGTGGCCGTCAATGATGCGTGCCGTGCGGCCTGCAACGGTGATATCGCACACCATGGCTGCCGCCAGACCGGCACCAACGCTGACGCCTTCGATGGCGGCAACCGTCGGTTTGGAGCAGTTGATGACATTGTAGACAAGATCACTTGCTTCCTTCCACACCCGGGCACGGGTTGCAAAGTCATTTGTCATGTCTTCGACCAGACCGAGATCCCCGCCGGCCGACAGGTTGCCGTTGTCGCCGCGCAGCAGCACGACATTCGTATCAGGGTCGCGGTCTATGTCGCGCCACACCTCCGCCAGTTCACGATGGCCGCCTGCGTCGAGCGCATTGAGTTTCTTGGGGGCAGAGAGGATGACCTCGAGAATGCCGTCTGCCGGCCGGTTGAATTTCAGGGAGGAATAGTGCGCGTAGCGGTCTGTCATGGTCACTCAACAATTGTTGTTTTGATAATGGTATGGCCTGTCACTATGTGACAGCGAAACAGTCTTGAGAAGAAGGTGGATAGTGCATGGGTGTGATGATCGATGGCAAGTGGCATACGCAATCTATTGCAGAGCTTGCCGATGGCGGAAGTTTCAAACGCAATGAAACCAGTTTTCGCAACTGGGTCACAGTGGATGGCGAGTTTCCGGCGCAGGCCGGGCGCTATCATCTGTATGTCTCGCTGGCGTGTCCCTGGGCGCACCGGACCCTGATCATGCGGATGTTGAAGGGCCTTGAGGATAAGATTTCTGTTTCGGTGGTAAACTCGTTCATGGGTGACGACGGGTGGTCGTTTGATAAAGGTGATGGTGTTGTGCCTGACCCGTTTTTTGCGGCCAGCCATCTGCGCGATGTTTATGCGTCGGCAAAGCCCGATTACACCGGACGGGTGACCGTGCCGGTCCTGCTTGATACCAAAACAGAACAGATAGTCTCCAATGAAAGTGCCGAGATCATCCGCATGTTCAACTCGGCATTCGACAGTGTCGGCGCCGAACCCGGTGACTATTATCCGGCTGCATTACGTGACGAAATCGACAAGGTCAATGCGCGGGTTTACAGCACCTTGAACAACGGGGTCTACAAATCCGGTTTTGCCCGGACACAGAAGGCTTATGAGCGGGCCGTGTTGCCGTTGTTCGACACGCTCGACTGGATGGAAGACATTCTGTCCCGGCAGCGCTGGCTGGCCGGCGATCAGTTTACCGAAGCGGACATCAGGGCATTCGTGACGCTGATCCGTTTTGACCCCGTATATCACGGGCACTTCAAGTGCAATCGCGCCCGGATTGTCGATTACCCCAACCTGTGGGCGTACACGCGCGACATCTACCAGAGGCCTGGCGTGGCCGAGACGGTCGACCTTGGCCATATCCGCAATCATTATTATGCCAGTCATGAGACGGTGAACCCGACCCGGATTGTCGCGGTGGGACCGGTGCTGGACTATATGGCGCCGCATGGACGCGGGTGAGTCTCAAGACTGGTAAGTGATGACGCCGTCACAAATGGTCGTTGTGACCTCCATGGTATCAATCGCGCCGGGATCCGTGGTTTCGATATTGCCGTCCAGCATGACGATGTCGGCGAGCGATCCCTTCTTGAGAGCTCCTTTGCAGGTTTCGCTGAACTCCGCATAGGCACCGCCGGCGGTGTAACCATGCACGGCCTGATGCAGTGACTGGCGC
>JABDRA010000668.1 GCA_013041995.1 Anderseniella sp.
GGCATGGCAGCGCATGCTGCGCACGATTGGCGTCGACATGACCATCCGACAGGTTGATTCAGCACAGTTTCAGCGCCGCCTGCAAACCTATGACTTCGATATGATCCCGTTTATCTGGTCCAATTCCCTGTCGCCGGGTAACGAACAGGCGTTTTACTGGGGCTCTCAGGGGCGAGCCCGGGATGGTACCCGCAACTATATGGGCGCCGACGACCCGGCAATCGACAACATGATAACCCAGCTGCTGTCTGCCCGGAACAAAGCCTCGTTTGACGACGCCGCCCGCGGCATCGACCGGTTGTTGCTGGAAGGTCATTATGCGCTGCAATTGTTCCATCCACCTGGTCAATGGCTGGCACGATGGAACCAGATCAAACGCCCTGCTCAACCCTCGCTCGCGGGATTCCTGCCTGAGACGGGATGGATTGAAAACCAATGACAGGATTTACAGGCGAACTGCCGCCTGCCAGGTTCAACCTGACCCGATACTGCCTTGCCCAAAGTGCGAGGGAACAGGCAGATAAAACAGCGCTGACAATAGCTGACGGCACCGGCTATGAGACGCTGAGCTTCGCCGAGATCGAAGACATTGTCCTTCGGCTGGCATCCGCGTTCCGGCTGCTCGGATTTGATCGAGGTGCCCGGATTCTGATCCGAATGGGCAACAGCTTTGATTATGCAGCGGTATTCTTTGCCGCAAACGCTGCCGAGTTGGTACCGATCCCGGCCTCATCGATGTTATCGGTCGACGAAATCTCCTTCATCCTGTCAGACAGCCAGGCCGCCGCCATTGTCCACGACGGTTTGCTGGACCTGCCAGACTTGCCGGTGGGCTGCAGGCTGATCACCCCGGCAGATATTGCAGCGTTCAAGTCCGGGCCACGCGGCCAGTATGCCGATACCGCCGCCACAACACCTGCCTACATGGTGTACACCTCCGGCACCTCCGGTCGGCCGAAAGGCGTGTTGCATGCGCAACGCGCCGCATGGGGGCGCCGCCCCATGTACCAGGGCTGGTATGGCATAAATTCTGAAGACACCATCCTGCACACGGGTGCCTTTAACTGGACCTACACATTGGGCACTGCCCTGTTTGACCCCTGGGCGAATGGTGCAAGTTCAATCGTCTATACCGGGCCGCGCGACCGTGCCATCTGGCTCAAACTGATCGCCGACCTCAATCCCACCATCATGGCGTCTGTGCCGGCGCTGTATCGCCAGATGCTCAGCGATGGCGGATTGTCGCCTCACGCAATAGGCAGCCTGCGTCATGGCCTGACGGCGGGAGAAGCAATGTTCCCCGGCCTGCAGAAAGAATGGCTGGAGACCACCGGTATCGCGCTCTACGAAGCATTGGGAATGAGCGAAATCTCCACTTACATTTCCAGTTCACCGAGCGTGCCGACGAAGCCCGGCAGCCCTGGAAAACCGCAGCCCGGCCGCAGCGTCTGCATTCTGCCGGTTTCCGGCGATGATGAACCTTTGCAGGCAGGCGAAACCGGGCTGATCGGTGTCCACCGCTCCGACCCCGGCATGATGTTGCGATACTGGAACCGTCCCGATGATGATCAGACGGTGTATCGTGGCGACTGGTTTGTGGGCGGCGACCTCGGGCATTTCGACGACGACGGCTACATCTGGTACGAAGGCCGCAATGACGATGTGATGACGTCCTTCGGTTATCGCATCTCACCGCTGGAGATTGAGGTTGCCATCATGCGTAACCCTGCCATTCAGCAGGCCGGTGTGACCGAGGTTGAACTGAACCCGGGCATGAAACTGGTCACCGCATTTGTGGTCATGCGTGAACACGAAACTTTGACGGCGGCTGAAGTGATCGATTTTGCATCAAACTCCCTGGCGCGCTACAAGGTACCAAAGCAGGTCTTTTTTGTTGACGCCTTGCCCCAGTCCGGCAATGGCAAAATCATCAGGAAAAACCTGTCATCTTTGCTCAAGCAGTCCAAGGACCATGCCAATGACGACTGAACCTGCCGATATCATCGAGATCGACGTGATCTCGGACGTAATGTGCCCGTGGTGCTATATCGGCAAGCGCCGCCTTGAAAAGGCACTGGCCATGGTTCCCGACGTGGCAGTGGACATCCGCTGGCGCCCCTATCAGCTGGATAACACCATTCCCGTTACCGGCATGGACCGGAAGGAATACCTGCGCAACAAGTTCGGCTCCGATGAGCAGGCTGCCCAGGTCTACGGGCCGGTACGGGCAGCCGGCAAGGACGAGGAAATTCCATTCGAGTTTGACAAGATCACCATCTCGCCCAATACGCTGAACGCCCATCGCATCATTCGCTGGGCCATGGCCGAAGGCGTGCAGGACGCGGCCGTAGAGCGGCTGTTCCAGCTGTATTTCATCGAAGGTGCCAACCTGACCGACAAGAAAGTGCTGGCAGACGCAGCAGTTGAAGCTGGCCTTGAACGACCTGTGGTCGAACGCCTGCTGGAAAGTGACGCGGACCTGGAAGAGACCAGAGCTGAAATATCCCAGGCACAGCAAATGGGCGTCACCGGTGTACCGGCCTTCATCATCGGCAGCAGGTACGCCGTCATGGGTGCCCGCGAGCCCGAAGTCATTGCGCAGGCCATTGTAGAAGTGGTCAAGGAACGCTCTGCGCCCGCCGGCAATGCCTAGTTCATTTCCAAGGAAACAACGCCGCTAGCTTTCCGGCTGCGCCAGTTTCACCAGTGTCTGCATCAACTGGCGTGTCCCGGCCAGCCGGTCGGCAGGAGTTTCCCAGGTCCTGATGATCACCAGTTTCATGTCCGGCCGTATCTTGGCTCGACTGCCCTGGTCATTGATCCACTGCACCAGCGCCTCCGGATTGGGGAACTTGCCGTCCCTGAAAGTAAAGACGGCGCCTTTGGGCCCGGCATCAATATTCGAGACATTGGCCGTGCGGCACAAGAGCTTGACCGATACGATATCGATCAGGTGCTCGACCTCTTCCGGCAGGCGGCCGAACCTGTCCTGGAGTTCCGCTGCAAACCCGTCCAGTTCATCCTGTGTCGGTAAATCCGCCATCCGCCGGTAGACCCCAAGCCGGACCTGCAGATCAGGAATAAAACTCTCAGGCAGCAGGACAGACGTGCCAACATTGATCTGCGGAGACCACTGGCCGTCGGCTTCGATGTCCAGTTCGCCGGAGCGCAAGGACGCAACGGCTTCTTCCAGCATGTGCTGATACAATTCGAACCCGACTTCCTTGATGTGGCCGGACTGTTCTTCACCCAACAGGTTGCCGCCGCCGCGGATGTCCAGGTCATGACTGGCCAGGGTGAAGCCTGCGCCCAGTGAATCGAGGGATTGCAGTACCTTGAGCCGTTTTTCCGCGGGCGCAGTGAGTGTCTTGTTGGCGGGAACAGTAAACAATGCATAGGCGCGTTGCTTCGAGCGCCCCACCCTGCCCCTGATCTGGTAAAGCTGCGCCAGGCCGAACATGTCGGCCCGGTGCACGATCAAGGTGTTGGCTGTCGGTATGTCCAGACCCGATTCAATAATGGTCGTGGCCAGCAGCACGTCATATTTCCGGTCATAGAACCCGGTCATGATGTCATCCAGTTCAGTGGGCGCCATGCGGCCGTTCGCTATCGCAAACTTGACCTCGGGCACTTGCGCCTTGAGAAAGTCGGCCACCACGGACAGGTCGGAAATCCGCGGCACTACATAGAAGCTCTGGCCACCGCGATACAGTTCGCGCAACAGGGTTTCACGAATAATAACCGGATCAAACGGCGAGATATATGTCCTGACCGCCAGCCGGTCCAGCGGCGGTGTGGTAATCAGGGAAAGCTCGCGCACCCCGGACAAGGCAAGCTGCAGGGTACGCGGAATAGGAGTGGCAGTCAGCGTGAGCACATGCACGTCGGCGCGCATTTCCTTCAGCTTTTCCTTGTGCTTGACGCCGAAGTGCTGTTCTTCGTCAATGATCAGCAGACCGAGATCACGGAACTTGACGTCCTCCGCCAGCAAGGCGTGGGTCCCGATCATTATATCGACGGTACCGTCTGTAATCCCCTTTTTGGCCTCATTGACATCCTTGCGGCTCACCAACCGGGAAGCCTGGGCAACCCTGACCGGCAAGCCCTTGAAACGTTCGACAAATGTTGCGTAGTGCTGGCGCGCCAGCAAGGTTGTCGGCACCACCACCGCAACC
>JABDRA010000669.1 GCA_013041995.1 Anderseniella sp.
TGACACATCTCATGACCAGCGCCATTGATCCCGACATCATGCTGCCGGCCGTTGCACAAGGTGCCATCGGCATTGAGATTGCATCTTCCAATGACCGCTCGCGCGCACTGCTGGAACCGCTCAATCACCAGCACACCAGCATCTGTATCGAAGCAGAGCGTGCCTTTTTGAAAGAACTCGACGGCTCCTGCCGCACTCCGCTGGCCGGGCACGCGACGCTGACTGACAATGTGGTGTCATTCAACGCCATGGCCCTGACACTGGATGGGAAAAAAGTGTTCACCACCAGCCGGACCGGTCCGGCCGGCGAGGCCGGCCGCATGGGATTTGATGCTGCTGAGGAAATCAGGGCACTGGCCGGTGCAGACCTGGTGTCGTAATGTACCTGATCGTGACCAGACCGCAGGCAGACAGCGACAGGCTGAAATCCCGGCTGCAGGCAAACGGTCATACAGCGTCTGTCGCGCCATTATTGACGGTCCAGGCTGATAATGATGCCGCCATTCCAGGCAAACCCTGGCAGGCGATTGCGGTGACCAGCGCAAACGCCCTGACCGCCCTGGCCGGTATCGGCATCTCGGAGAAACTCAAGACTGTTCCCGTGTTCGCGGTCGGGCCGGCATCTGCAAAACTTGCCGGTGAACTGGACTTTGCACAAGTTCGCCAGGCCAAAGGGGATATGGTTGCACTGCAGGACCTGATGAAACGGGACCTGAAGCCTGAAGCCGGGCCAATACTTTACCTGACGGGAAAGGTCAGGTCCGGAGATCTCGCCGCAGATCTGCGCTCGCACGGCTTCAGCGTCGAACGGATTGAACTTTATGAGGCCGTGGCGGCAACACAGTTTCCGCCGCATGCTGCTGAAGCCATCCGGTCGGGCAAAGCCGATGCTGTTGTGCTGTATTCTGCGCGAACCGCCGATATCTGGCTGCAACTGGTCAAGCAGTCAAAATTGCAGGCTGAGGCAGCAAAGCTCACTCATCTTTGCCTGTCACAGGCGGTGGCTGAAAAAATCCGCTCCGGGCTTGGGCGCAATGTTTCAATTGTTGTATCCGGCAATCCCGATGATGATAGTATGCTGGAGGCTGTAGAAGACACCGCAGCAAACCAGTCGACCCACAATACTACGCCGGGGAAAGGCGCAACCATGGCAAATCGAAAAACACCGTCGCGCAAGGCCAAGAAACCCGCACGGCCCACCGTGATTGATGCCAAGGCCACGGAAGTAAAGTCCGCCGAGACGGCAAAGCCCACATCCGTGCAGGCAGAGAAATCAGCCCCCGCGTCTGGCGGGTCTGCCTCTGGAAAGACGGCGGAGAATTCCAAACCGGTCGATCAGGGCAAAGCAACCAGTAGTGCAGCGAGCAAAGCTGCAGCGCGAGACGCGTCGAAAGGCAAGCCTGGGGGTACACAGTCTACAGGCGGGTCTCCTGCTGCTAAAAAACCGTCGGGCAAGGGCAAGCTCATTACCGGCGCGCTGGTCGCATCATTGCTCGCAGGCGTTGCGGTTGGCGGGTATCTTTACCGTGAACACGGCGCCAGATTGTTTGGCAGCACGGCTCCGGTCATCGATGTAGGCGCTATTGAGGGTCAGGCGCTGGAAGCCATTGGCACGGCAAAGTCAGCGTCGGAAACGGCTGACACCGCACTTGCGCAGACCAAGTCGCTCACCGACAAGATCGCCGGGCTTGAGCAGCAACTGACTGAAGCCCGAAACAGCGCTGCAGCACCTGACGCGAGTACGCTGGCGACCATCAACGCGGCTTCGGAACTGGCCAGTTCCGCCAAGTCGGAGATTGATGCCGTGTCGGCAAAAACCGGCGAGATCGAGTCCGGCATGGCCGAGGTCCGCACTGCCGTTGCCAGCCTCAAGTCGGCGCTGCAGGCAGCCGCCAGCACCGGCGGCGGTGCCGGACAGGCTGAAGTAAATCTGAAATTCGATGAACTGGCACGCCGGATTGCAAAACTGGAAACGATCCAGGCACAACCGGCCGACGACAAGGTGTCCGGTGAAGTCGCAGCCCTTCGCGACCAGCTTGCCGCCGCAACCGCCCGCATGGAAAAGCTGGAGAGCCGGCTTGAAGCAGCAGTTACCAGCCCGAAGCCCGACATATCGACACCTGCTTCGCCACAGGCGGCAGCGATTGATACAACCAGGATCGCCGCTCAACTGGCAACATTGTCCGACGCCGTCAATCAGGGCAAACCCTACCAGGCGGAGCTGAGCGCACTGGAAGAAACCGCAAGCCTTACGCTCTCTCTGCCGGCTCTTGCCTCCAACGCGGCTTCCGGGATAAAGACGGCCGACCAGTTGCAACAGGACCTTGCCGGGCTTCAAGCTGAACTTGACGCGGCAGCATCTGAAGGCTCTGCAGCAGAGGCTCCCTCAGGGTGGTGGGGCAGCATAACCGGCAAGCTGTCATCCGTTGTGAAAGTCCGCAAGATAGACGGGACCGGGAACTGGGCAGAACATGTCGCATCCGCTGTCACGGCATTCGACACAGGCGGCCTCAGCGCCGCCATCGCAGCACTTGGTGCCGGTGGTGCGTCTGCGCCGGAACCAGTTGCCGCTTGGATCGTTGAGGCGCGCAAGCGCCTGAGCGCCGATGAAGAACTGCAGAAACTTCCACAAATCATCCTGGGCCAATTACCGGCCCCGGCTCAATAATCCGCGGCGGGACTTAAAAAATGATTTCTTTGCTGGTTCGCTTTGTCCTTCTGATCCTTGTCGCAATCCTGTTTGCCTGGCTTGCCGACCAGCCGGGCGATCTGAAACTACGCTGGCTGGGATATGAACTGGAAACCTCGCTGATGGCCGCGGTCATCATGCTGGCGGGCCTCACACTTGTCATATGGATCACCTGGTCGCTGCTCATGTGGCTGCTCGACAGGCCCGGCGCATTCGGCGGCTGGTTCAAGTCGCGCCGGCAGCGCAAGGGCAAGCAGGCTTTGTCGAGCGGATTGATCGCCGTTGCATCCGGTGACGGTGAGGCAGCGCAAACCCACGCAAGGACTGCCGCCACCATTCTTGGTGATGACCCTATGGTGAAGCTGTTGGACGCCCAGGCATCCCAGATGCGCGGTGACAATGTGCGGGTGCGGCAACTGTTTGAAGAAATGTCGGAACAACCTGAAACCCGCCTGCTCGGGTTGCGGGGACTGCACACGGATGCGGTGCGCCGGTCTGACATGACACGGGCTCGCGCGCTGGCCGAAGAGGCTGTACGCATCAATCCGAAAGTGTCCTGGGCCGGCAAGGCCGTGCTGTCCTATCAGTCCACCAGTCAGGATTGGGCTGCCATCTCGCGCACCATTGACATACAGAAATCAGCTTCGCTGATCGACAGGAAAACCGCCAACCTGAAACATGCCGTCGTGCTCACCGCGCAAGCCGTGGAAGCTGAGAGCAAGAATGACGAAGACGCCTATGATCTCGCCTTGCGGGCCCACAAGCTCGACCCGTCACTTGTGCCGGCAGCGGTGATAGCCGCACGTCACGCCACCAAGCACGGCAGCTTGCGCAAGGCTGCGAAAATCATCGAGAAGACCTGGAACCTGACCCCGCATCCGGACCTGGCCGACGCCTATGGCCATGTCCGCAGCGGTGATTCCGCACTCGACAGGCTCAAGCGCATCAAATCGCTTGTGGCCAAGTCAGGCGGCATTGAAGGCGCCGTTGCGCTGGCAACCGCCGCCATTGATGCGCTGGAATGGAAGACCGCACGTGAAGCGCTGAGCGCCTATGCCCATGACCGGCCGCAGGCCCGCATTTGCGGTCTGATGGCGGAAATCGAGGAAGGCGAGTTCGGCGACAAGGGCCGCGCACGCGAATGGCTGGCCCGCGCCGTCAGGGCGCCGCGCGATCCGGCCTGGACCGCTGACGGTCATATTTCCAGAATCTGGCTGCCGGTATCACCGGTGTCGGGCGAGCTTGGCGGCTTCAAATGGAAGGTGCCGGTCGAGGGCATTGCGTATGAAGAGCCCGAAGCCGCAGCAGAAGAACACGACGATACCGTACCGGGAGACGATGCAATTGCCATCACTGCGGCGGAAGTAACGGACCCACCGGAAGAGGTTCTGGAGCCGGAAGAAGAGGTGATTGTTCAAAAGGACGATGAGCCGGTCGAGGATGTTCTGGCCGACGCAGATGAAGTTGTTGAAACCGTCGAGGAACAGCCCGTCGAGGACACTGAGGACAAGCCTGCTGAGGAGCCTGAGAAAAAGGCAGTAGAAGAAACAGCGGAAAAACCTGTCGAGGAAGCAGAAGTTGAACCGCCATCGCCTGAGACCGAAGTTCAGGACAAGGCAGACCCGTCTGCAAGCCCGGCTGAACCGGACAAGATCGACACGGAAACCGGCAAGGCCGGCGAGGATAATGTGAAAGCAAAGCAAGAAGCATCCGTCTTCGCCCGCCAGCCCGATGACCCCGGCCCCCTGGACGAGACAGCTAAGAAGCCGGAAAAGACCTGGCTTTGAGTGTTGAAAGTTTAACCTCTTCGCGTTATGTGTCGCGCAAGATCAGGAAACTGGCATGCCGCTTTAGCTCAGTTGGTAGAGCACATCATTCGTAATTAGGTGCTCTGTTTCAGATTACTCACTATCATCAGTGAGTTAGGTTTTCGGGTTCGGCGCATGTATGGTTTGTGTATGGGATTAAGCCGCAATAGCTCAGTTGGTAGAGCATCGCTTTCGTAAAGCGGGGGTCGGGGGTTCGAATCCCTCTTGCGGCACCAATCTTCCCCAAAAAGGGGGCCCCATTCACCCCCGGGGTACCGGAAATCCTGCCACCGTAGCGGTGCGTCAGCCGACTTTGTACTCCATGCA
>JABDRA010000680.1 GCA_013041995.1 Anderseniella sp.
GCCCTGTATGATGGGAGTCCGGGGCGGATACCACGATTGGCTGGCCGGAATCAGAGCGGATGCGCAAATCCTTGTCCAGCGGCACCTCGCCCAAAAATGGTAAGCCCAGTTTTTCGGCTTCATCGCGCGCGCCGCCATGACCAAAGATTTCATGGCGCTCACCGCACTTGGTACACATGAAATAGCTCATATTCTCGACAATGCCGAGCACCGGAACATTCACACGGCGGAACATGTTCAAACCCTTGCGGGCATCGATCAGCGCAAGATCCTGCGGTGTCGACACGATAACTGCACCGGACAGCGGCGTCTGCTGTGCAAGGGTCAATTGTGCATCCCCGGTTCCAGGCGGCATGTCGACAATCAGGACATCAAGATCACCCCAGGCGACCTCGCGCAGCATCTGCTGCAGCGCCGACATCACCATCGGTCCACGCCAGATCATCGGCGTGTCTTCTTCAACCAGGAAACCCATCGACATGGCCTTGAGGCCGAACCCCTCCAGTGGTCTCAGCGTACGTGAACCCGGTGACACCGGCTCGGGCCTGCCGGTTATCCCAAGCAGGCGCGGCACCGACGGGCCATAGATGTCGGCATCCAGAATGCCCACCTTCAAGCCATTAGCCTGCAAGCCCAGCGCCAGATTGACCGAAGTGGTCGACTTGCCCACCCCGCCCTTTCCGGACGCCACGGCAACGATATGCTTCACACCGGGCACACCGGCCATGGTCTGCGCTGCCTGGGCTTTCGGACCCGGCTGGCCCATGGGCGGCGGCGGCGCCATATTGGCACCTGCCGGCGGCGGGGTCTGACCGGCGGCAGGACGTGATCCAGCCTTCACTTCCGCAGTGAGAGCCGCCATGACCTTTTCAACACCGTCCAGTTTGCTGACTGCCTGTTCAGCCGCCTGGCGCAGCGGCTCCAGTTCATTGGCCCGGGCCGCATCGACAGTGATCGCGAACATGACATTGTCACCACTGATGACCACGTCTGAAACCAGGCCGAGAGACACCAGGTCACCGTCAAGATCGGGTCCGCGAACCTTGGAAAGAGCCGCCATGACTTGTTGTTTTTCTACCATTTGAAATTCCCTGAACGCAACCTGCCGCATGTTGCAGGATACGCTGCTTCATTTTGTTTGTAGGTTGGTTCAAATCATTGAATTTTAATAGATTAAACCCTCAGGCACCGCGGCTAGCGCCGACGCTGTACCCCGCCCAGTTCAGTGGTTATATCATTGGCGATCTTGTTGACAAGTTCACCCAGGGCAAGCACTCGCTGATCCGTCACGCGCGCGGTCGGGCCAGACACTGAAACCGCACCCAACGGCTCGCTATGTTCATCGAAAATGGCAGATGCCACACAGCGAAGACCAATGGCATTTTCTTCATCATCAATTGCATAGCCACGTTGCTGCGAGACCTCAAGGTCCTGAAACAGCGCTTCGATGGATGTGTGAGTGTGAGACGTTTCGCGGGTCAGTTCACGACCATGAAGCACCTTGCGGGTGGCCTCCGGATTCATGTGGGACAAAATGGCTTTGCCAACACCGGAACAGTGCATGCGCGCGCGCCCGCCAGGCCCGGAAATGGCACGCATCATTTTCTGGCATTCAACCTGGGCCAGATAGACAATCTCGCCTCTGTCAGAGATACCGAGATTCACCGTTTCGCCCGACTGTTCCATCAAGCGGCGCATATAGGGGCGCGCTATGGTGACAACATCACGGGACCGCACGAAGGCGGAGCCGACCCGAAACGCCTGAACACCGATCAGCCACACCGAACGCTCGGTATCGAACCTGACAAACCTCTCATTCTGCAAGGTGGTAAGCAACCGGTGCGCCGTCGAATTGGGCAGCCCGACTTCCTGCGCCACCTCCGACAGAGACAGGCCCGATGCATGGTAAGACAGTGCATTCAGCAGTTTCAACGCACGGCTCAGGGATTGCACCTGGCCCGATGCCCGAAGTATCTCCTTGCTCGGCACGCGAAACTCTTCGCGCCGTGCAGCGTCTCTGTCCTTGTCGGACACCCGGTTTTCGAGCATAGATGTTCCCAATTTAATTTCGCCTTGTTCAGAGGTATATACGATGTCGTTCCACAATGTGGATCAAAAACCACACACCGGAGCGCTCTTCGTTCCAAAAAGAACCGCTGGAACCGGTTATTCCCTTAAAATATCCAAGATTTGCGGGCCATCTGGTCTATCAAACCCCGGTAGAACCTAGCCTCCAACTGGCCGCACTTTGTCACAGACCGAATTGGAACGCAATTCCATATGCTGGATGCACTTGTAAGCAACGCCTACTGGCTCTTGTATGCCGGCACCATAATGGAAGGCGAAACCGCCCTGCTGCTTGCCTCTCTTGCGGCACACCAGGGCCTGATTGAACTGACCTGGGTTATCATTATCGCATTTGCGGGCGCCACAACCGGCGATCAGATCAGCTATCAGCTGTTCCGCCGGTTCGGACCAAAAATGGTGGAGCGCAGCGAAACCCTGCAGCGGCGCACGAAAAAGGCCCGCCGCCTGCTTGCCGGGCATCCGCTGAAATTCATTATCCTGTCGCGGTTTTTCTGGGGCTTGCGCTCTGCCTGCATGCTGGCGCTGGCGGCCTCTGACGTGCCGACGCGGGTGTTTGCACCTGCCAACCTGCTCGCCTGCGCGCTCTGGGCAACCGTTGTGGGCTCGCTGGGCTATGCGTTCAGCAGCTGGGTCACACGAATTGTCATGACCATGGACGGCCTGTCGGGCCGAGCTCCCGCCGTGCTGGCCGGCATCGTTGCCTTCCTGGTGTTGATTGTGCTGGCGCGCAAGGCGGTGCTGAAATTCTGGCGTTCACGCGAAACGCTGTGAAGGAATCTTGAAATCAAATCCCACCGACGCTGCGGCGTATTGACTATCAGCTTCGAAAAATCTCCTGTTGCAGAATTTTGCTCTTGAACATGAACGCAAACGGCCCTACATCGCGGCCACACAAGCCGGCAACATGGAGACACCGGCTTGTCATTCTCCGCTAGTGCGCGGGGAGCCATTGCTGCGGTTGGCGCAGTGACAGGTCTCGGGGCAACCCGGGGTTGGCAAGCTTGAGGTGGCGGTCATGCGCCGGCATTTTTGCGTCTGCAGGTCAGTTGAGACCTGCAGAAAGATAACATCTATCGGCTCGGGGGGAACCCAAAATGACAGACACCAATGCCCAGTACCAACTGGGGATGGACCTGGACGTTCCAGGCACCGCCCACGAGGACACACAGGCTACGACAAACAATGTGGTGGCATTTAACCGCGATGCCGAACCGGCTGACCATTTTATCGTGAAAAACGGAGTGGCGTGTGCGGGAACACACCTGATTATCGACCTTATGGACGCTGAAGGACTGGCCGACATCGACCTGATAGACGCAGCCATGCGCGAATGTGTGAGCGAGGCCGGCGCAACCCTTTTACACATCCATCTGCACCCGTTTACACCGGAAGGCATATCGGGCGTATCGGGCGTAGCGGTTCTGGCAGAAAGTCACATCTCCATTCACACATGGCCGGAACGCGGCTACGCGGCGCTGGATGTGTTCATGTGCGGCGATTCACAGCCCGAAAAATGTATCGACGTGTTGAAAAAGCACTTCCGGCCCGGCGAGGTAAAAGTATCCGAACTGTTGCGGGGATCGGACCTGTGAGCCTGAAGCATGAAGATGATGGCACTGTGTGGATGCATGAACACCTGCATACAGGTTTCAGCACAACCTACCGTCTTGAAGAAACGCTTTATGACAGCAACACCCCGCATCAGCGGCTGGTCGTCGGGCGTGCCGAAGCGTTCGGCAATGTCGTGTGGCTGGACGGCGTAACCCAGGTCACCGAGCGTGATGAGTTCTGCTATCACGAAATGCTGGCGCACGTGCCGATCCTGGCGCACGGCCAGGCGAAGAGCGTGCTGGTCATCGGTGGCGGAGATGGCGGCATGGCCGAAGAAGTGCTCAAGCACAAGACGGTCGAAAAACTGGTCATGGTCGAAATTGATGCAGGCGTTATCGATTTTGCCCGCGAACACCTGTCATCGATCAACAAGGGATGCTTCGACGATCAGCGGTTTGAACTGGTGATTGCTGACGGCAAGGACTTTGCTACAACTTCGAAGGACCGGTTCGACGTCATTATTGTCGACTCGACCGACCCCGTCGGACCGGGCGAGGTCCTGTTCACCCGCTCGTTCTACAGCGACTGCAAGCGCATGCTGAATGGCGGCGGCGTGCTGGTAACGCAAAACGGCGTACCATGGTTCCAGTCGGACGAGTTGCACAACACGATGCTCAATTTCGCCAACCTGTTTGCTGACGCCGGCTGCTACCTGACCGTGGTCCCGACCTATGCGGGCGGGTTCATGGCGCTCGGCTGGGGAACGGACAATTCGAGACTTCGCCTGCTAGATGAGGCGACGCTGCAAAAGCGTTTCGAGGCGACCGATCTCAATTGCCGGTACTACAACCCGGCCATTCACAAGGCGGCCTTTGCCCTGCCCGGTTTTATTGGCGACATTGTGCACAAGGCCACTCAGCAGGCAGAAAACAACAGCTAACGGCGGGTAGCCCTGCGCGAGTTGCTTAGTTATCTGCAGGCCAGCCAAAGCACATGTGCAGCACCGGGGCAACAGGTGCTGCAAGGTTCAATACGCCGGCTGTGGCCTCATCCTGAAAGCCCGCAACGAGAACACAAGCCAGACCTTCGGCTGCGGCCTGCAGGTATATGTTCTGTGCTGCAGCACCTGCTTCAATGTGGACATAGCGCTGGCCCCGGGTGCCATAGGGCGGCTGGTCAGCGAAGGCCGATGTCGCTGCCACCATGTCCGCACAGATCGTGATGATGCCTGCAGCGGTGCCTATCCAGGGCTGGTCTTCAAGTGCTGCCCGCTCCAGGTCGGCGCGGACGTCATGATCGATATGCAGGTTCATGTCCCGGGTGTTGGGCGCAATGGCGTAGACGCCCGGCCCTACCCCCTCGACCCTGCCCGCGCAGGCATAGATGCGCAGCGGATGAAGTGCATGGGCTGATGGTGAGGTTCGCTTGCCGGCATCCTCAGACACGCCATAAGCAGCCCACAGCAATCTTTGCACGATGCGCAGAGATACCGCCTGTTGCGAAAATTCGCGCTGCGTGCGGCGATGCGCAATGGCTTCGCCAACGTCATGCCGGTCACGATTTTGAATACCACATTGGGGTTACCCTCCAGTATTTTATCGATGTCCGCCTTACACTCTGCGAAAGAGACGTCAGCGGTCCTGTTGCCTGGGGTCAGGACCCTAGTTGTCGAGCACGACTTCGAAGCCTTCGAATTGTGGGGGGCCAAGATAAGTGGCCTTTGTGTTGCCAGCGTTTGCATGGGCATCCCGGAAGTTCTGAGACTTGGTCCAGGCAACAAAATCGTCGTAACTGCGCCAGACAGTGTGCGACGCAAAAAGCGTGTGATCTTCTTGTTCCGGTCCTCTCAAGAGCTTGAACTGTACGAAGCCCGGCACTTCACCGAGGCGCCGGTCACGGCTGCTCCAGATAGTTTCAAACTCGCCTTCCGATCCTCTAACGACCTTGAAGCGGTTCATTGCGATATACATGTACGTGCTCCTGTACTCACACTGCTCAGTTCCAATTGTTGTTTGCACCTGGAGATTACAGGAGCCTGCAGCGGATGGGTATAGGAAGCGATGGCTTTCTGCGATCGGCATCCGACTGGATCGAGCTGAATTCCTGCCAGGTCACAGCCGGTAAACTGTTTGGCTAGATCAGGATGATTCTTGGTTGTTACAACCAAAAATCATTAACCTGATCGCTTTCAAAGTGATAGAGCAACTTTATGGGTTCACTTGAACCCATGTTGCTCTAGCGCTTGTGTGATGCTGGAGAGGATTGCTGTGGTCAACTTGAAGGCATTCGCGGGCTTGCTATGCCCAGTTATCGCCCCTTGCGATGACCGCGAACCGATCCGACAGCTCAAC
This sequence comes from Anderseniella sp., assembly GCA_013041995.1. Taxonomy (GTDB): domain Bacteria; phylum Pseudomonadota; class Alphaproteobacteria; order Rhizobiales; family Aestuariivirgaceae; genus Anderseniella. Next base: position 5,991 of record JABDRA010000680.1, read on the forward strand.
CAATGCCACGTCATTGAGAGTTGCTGCATCAATGCGCCCTTTTGGCTTGCTCCGGCGTGCACAAGGACATGCCTTCAGGGGCCGGATTAATTTTTTTGGCCCTCACGTCAAGAATCGACATCGCACCCGATTGACGCCGACCTTTTTCGGTGTAACACTTCTGTGGAATTCTACAGTTGTGTTGAGAGCGTACCCCCAATGAGAGCTGCCGAGCTGAAACGCCTGCTCAAGAAGCATGGATGCAAGTTTGAAAACCACAATGGCGGCAGTGGACACCAGACGGTTCGGCGCGGTCAGTTCAAGTCAACCTTCCCCGGCCACAGCGGCAGCGCGGAACTTGGCAATGCACTGGGCCACAAAATCCTGACGGACCTGAGGATCAGGTAATGTCGCGTTTCTACGAAGTGATCGTTGAACCGGACATGGCCGAAGACGGCAGCATGAACTGGCTGGTGACGGCCCCTGCCTTTCCTGAGGTCACCACATTTGGCAACAATCAGGCCAGCGCCTGTCGAAATGGTTTAGGCGCCATAGAAGAGGCCATGGCCGCCAGAATGGCAGATGGTCAGGATATCCCTGCGCCCGTGCCAGGCACCCATGGCCAAGCACGCTATGTGCATGTGCCGGGCCTTACTTATCTGAAGATTGCTCTGTACAAGCTGTGCCGTCATCAGAAGGTCTCGCGGGCTGAACTGGGCAGGCGTCTGACCTGGCACCGCGAACAGGTGGACCGCCTGTTTCGGCTTGATCACAAGTCACATCTTGAGCAGATGGAAGCCGCCTATATGGCTATCGGTGTGCCCTTGTCATTCTCCATAAAGGTTCCCGACGCTGCCTGACATCGTGGCGATGGCGGAAAATTGCAACGCTATTGCCTTCACCAGGCGATCAGGAACACCATGAGCGATCACGATAAATCCGGCCTGAAGGAAGTACCCAAGGCACCGGTATCGCAACTGGTGAAGGCAGACTTCCGTCTCCAGACGGCGCGCGGAGTCGGCCGGGCAGTTGCCAGCATGCCCTATTCTGATGTGGATCTGGTCACCCATCTCGGTAACGCCCTCAAGATTTTCGACAACGACGTCAGGCGGGCGAAGCGGTTGCCAGGTTCCCTCATCAACTGGCTGATGCCGCGTGACCTGGACAATGTTGACCTTGACGGACAAGTGGTGTTGCAGGCCTGCGGCCTGGCAGGGCTACCGTCACCGGATAACGTGAAGCCAGGCTCCAGGTATAAAGTACCTGCCCTTGCGGTCCGGTGCCTGCTGGAGGCTATTGCTGAAAGGGCGTCTTAATCGGCACTGATTTTGCTCTGCCTGCCGGTCTTGTCCAGCCGCGCTTGACGAGTGGACACAGGTGTTGCGATCTTGTCGCGACCAATCCATTTCAGGATATCCCGGTAAACGGTTTCGCGCTGCAGATCATGCAGCAGCATGTGATAACCCTTGTCGTAAATCACCTGCTTGTTGGGCGCAGTCAATGACGCCATCACCTTCCGGCTGGGTGTTTCAGGCACCACCTGATCTTTCAAGCCATACAGATAAAGGACCGGCATGGTGATTTTCGGGGCCGCGGTAGCTGCCTCGTCCATCAGCGTGACCAGACCATACAGCGTGTCAAAGCGGCCTTGCTTGATGTTGTACTTGTCCTTTGAATACGCTTTCAACCACGCAACGTTGTCGCTTGGCCATATCTCCAATTGTGACCCGGTCGCAGTCTTGTCGGGCACGGTGTGAGCGGTGACCCACAAGGCCGATTTCAGGATCGGGTTCATGGACCGCCACCCCCAGATAGCCGGTGCTACCAGAACAAGGCCATCTGCTTTCAGACCGTAATCCACTGATGCCTTCATGGTCACAGCGCCGCCCATTGAGGTGCCGATGGCGTAAACCGGCACCTTGGGGTGCTGCCGGCGCACCAGTTCAACAAACCCGTTCAGATCTCTTGCCATGATATCGCCGCCTGCCCACTTGCCAAGCCGGTCAGCATCACCGCGCCCGAAACCGCGTTGATCATAGGCATACACGGAGATGCCCCGGCTGGAAAACCACGGGCCCGGCAACTGGAAAGCGCCTGCGTATTCATTGAAACCATGCACTGCCACGAATACAGCACTCGGGCTCGCAGCCTTCCAGCTGGAGACACGCAGCCTTTCACCGTCTGTAGTGGTGTATTCGGTGTCGTCGAGACTGGCCACGCCGATGACCGGGCCGGTATCGAGCAGTTCAGGCTTGGCGCACGCGCTGAGACCGGCACACAACGCGAAGCACACGGCGATGATCGCTGAACGATTGAGTTGCATGCCACCTCCTGTATTGCGATGGCCGGGCCAGGCTGGAATTACTCTGCCACTTAAGACACAAGTGCCTTAACATCTGCTTTCAGAACCGGCAGAAGCTCTGCCTCAAACCACGGGTTTTTCTTCAACCAGCCACTATTTCTCCATGACGGGTGTGGCATCGGGATGACGGATACCGGATTCATTTCATGGTATTGCCGCCAGTTTCTGACTGTTTCGGTCAATGTGGGTTTCTGCTGACGGCCCATGTGCCACTTCTGGGCATACATGCCGATCGCCAGAACCAGTGTGACCTGCGGCATCGCCTGCATCAGGGCTTCACGCCAGAGCGGCGCACACTCTGCGCGGGGCGGCAGGTCGCCGCCCTTGGCATTAAGGCCGGGGAAGCAAAACCCCATGGGCACGATTGTTAATTTGTCGGGATCGTAGAAAACCTCTTCAGTTATGCCCATCCAGTCGCGAAGCCGATCTCCGGACGGATCAGTGAATGGCTGGCCTGATGCATGCACGCGCGTGCCGGGCGCCTGCCCGACAATCATGACCCGGGCAACAGACGATACCTGCAACACCGGGCGCGGTTCATGCGGCAAGGGCAGCTTGCCGGTCTTCGGCGTGTCGCGGCAAACCCGGCACTTGCGGATCTGCGATAGCAGCACATTCAATGAATTCGACACTACGCGGCCGCACTCGGGCGTGCGGAGACCTGATCATGCC